>CALZHS010000071.1 GCA_945787265.1 uncultured Gammaproteobacteria bacterium
GCCGGGAATCGATGCCTGTGATTGCAAAGTCATGATCCCTTTTCAATACCGCGATCAAATTTACATCAATTCCTTTTCTTAGGTTTGTAGTAATGATTCAACCTCGTCGGTAGACTGATTCGTTACCTGCTGCACGAGGTCCTGTCCTCGCCTTTCTTCATCCTCTGAAATGTCCTTGTCTTTCAACAGGGCTTTCAGTTCATTGTTGCCATCGCGGCGAATATTCCTGATCGCAACCCGCGCATTTTCGGCAAGCTCCCGCACCACCTTGACCAGTTCCTTGCGCCGCTCCTCGGTAAGTGGAGGCATCGGCACGCGAATTATGGTACCGGCCGTGCTCGGGTTGAGCCCCAGATCGGAGGTCAGGATCGCCTTCTCGATCACCGACACCATGCTCTTGTCCCAGGGTGTCACCGCTAGCGTGCGCGCGTCTTCGACCGTTATGTTGGCGGCCTGGCCCACCGGGACCTCGCTACCATAGAAATCCACCGTAATATGATTGAGTAAACTCGGGTGCGCGCGGCCGGTTCTGATCTTACTGAGTTCGGCTTTAAAGGCTTCGATACTCTTGCTCATTCGATTGCGCGCATCTTGCTTGATATCTTCTATCATTTTTCTACCTCTTTACGGGTTACCCGGGTTCCTACCTGCCTGCCTTTTGCCAGGTCGAGCAACGCGCCTGGCTGATTGATGTCGCAAACCACCAGGTCTAACGCGTTATCATTGCATAAAATCATTGCTGCCACATCCATGACCGCCAGGCGTTTATCGATTGCCTGGTCAAAAAACAGGTGCGTGTAACGCACCGCATCGTCGTCCTTAACCGGGTCCCGGTCGTAAATCCCGTCAACCTTGGTTGCCTTGATCAACAGGTCAGCCTGTATTTCGATGGCACGCAGGCTCGCCCCGGTGTCGGTCGTGAAATAAGGGCTACCGGTCCCGGCAGCGAATATAATAATCTCCCCGGCGGCAATGCGCCGACGGGCATCGCGTTGCGTATAAAACTCGCATACCTTCGGCATCTCGAGTCCAGACATGACCGCGGCGGCCGCGCCATGTTGCAGTAACTGGTCGTTCAGCGCCAATGCATTCATTACGGTGGCCAACATCCCCATATGATCGGCAGTAACGCGATCCAGCCCTTCCAGCGCCAGGCTTGCGCCACGCATCAGGTTGCCGCCACCGACGACGCAACCTACCTGGACGCCGTTATTGTGTAATGCAACCAGTTCGAGGGCGAGTTTATCGATCATTTTCGGATCGATACCCGACTCATTATCGCCCTGCAGGGCTTCGCCACTGAGTTTTATTAGTATGCGTTTATGTTTGATTTTCGCCATAGGATCGTTATCTGCGTCCGGCTTCATGAACCTGCCAAAGTCGGCACGATTTGCCCGCACCTGCGGGGATTAAAACAACATCGCGCCATTATAAGGCCATTGCCAGGTAATGTATTAGTCGGCAACGCCTGCCGGCAAAAAAAAGCCGCGATTATCGCGGCTTTGCTAACCTCAGGCATTTAGCTGGGAGGCCACTTCTGCGGCGAAATCTTCGACTTTCTTCTCGATACCCTCGCCCACTTCGTAGCGAGTAAAGCGAGTCACCGAAGCGCCGGCATCCGACAACAGCCCTGCAACCTTTTGCTCAGGATCCTTGACAAACGGTTGCCCCAGCAGAGTGACCTCGGCCAACAGCTTGTCGAGTCTGCCCTGAATCATTTTTTCGATAATCTCCGCCGGCTTGCCGCTGGATTCAGCCTGGGCAACCAGGATCGATTTTTCGCTGGCAATAAAATCGGCCGGGACAGAATTCTGATCGACAAATTTTGGATTGACGGCCGCGACGTGCATCGCAATATCGCGCGCCAGTTCGGCGTCGGCGCTGGTGTCAACCAGCACACCAATGCGGGCACCATGCAGGTAAGCGGCAATCGTATCAGCGGCTTCCATGATTTCGAAACGGCGTACCTGGATATTTTCACCAACCTTGGCGATCAGTGCCTGGCGAGCTTCTTCAACCGTTTGACCGTTTGCCAGCGATAATGCAGCCAGTGCGTCAACGGATTCCGGTTTATTTTGAGCAACAGTGTCCAGCACTTCATCGGCGAAGGCCTGAAAATTATCATCCTTGGCGACAAAATCGGTTTCGGAATTAATCTCGAGAATGACGGCCGATTTACCATCCTCGCTAACCTTGATCTTGATCGCGCCGTCTGCCGCGACGCGACCGGCTTTCTTGTCGGCCTTGGCCGCGCCGGATTTGCGCATCAGCTCTGCCGCCGCGTCAATATCGCCATCCGTTTCGACCAACGCTTTTTTACATTCCATCATGCCCGAACCGGTACGCTCGCGCAGTTCTTTTACTAGAGATGCTGTTATTGCCACTTCAATACCTCGTTATTTACCTGCTAATGGACAGGTACATGGTTAGTCCTTGGTGGCGGCCTTCTTGGTCGCCGCCTTTTTGGTTGCTGCTTTCTTGGTTGCGGCCTTTTTGGTTGCTACTTTTTTGGTCGCTGCTTTTTTGGTCGCTGCTTTCTTGGTTGCGGCCTTTTTGACCGCTGCCTTCTTGGTCGTCGCCTTTTTCGCGGCCGCTTTCTTGGTCGCCACTTTTGGGGTCTCGGCCGTTTCAGCACTGGCCTCCGGAGTCGCCGTCTCCGGGATTGCGGCTTCTTCGCCAGCTACCGTTTCTGCGCCGGCCTGCTCCGGCTCGGGCTGGTCAGACTCTGCCACCACGGTGTCCTTGGCTTCGGCTGAAGCAGGCGCGTCCGCCGCTGCGGGCTCAGCCTCCGGTTCCGGTGCCGCGGCCGGTTTTGCAGGAACGGCCTTACGAGCAGTAACCTTTACCGCGGGCTTGTCACTGACAACCTCTTTTTCGTCGATTTCAATGAGTTCGTCTTCACCGTCGGCAGCGCTAACAATGCTCTGCTTGCCTTCCACGATCGCGTCCGCTACCAGCTTCGTATAAAGCTTGATGGCGCGCATCGAGTCGTCGTTTCCGGGCACGATGTAGTCAATGTTTTCGGGTGAGTTATTGGTGTCAACAATGCCGACGACTGGAATGCCGAGCTTGCTGGCTTCCTGTACCGCAATTTTTTCGTAACCGACATCGATAACGAATAATGCGTCAGGCAAACCGCCCATCTCCTTGATACCCCCCAGGGTCTTGTGCAGCTTTTCCTGCTCACGCGAGAGTTGCAGAATTTCCTTTTTGCTGATTTTTTCGTAGCTGTTGCTCTCGGCCATGTCTTCGAGTTCTTTGAGCCGTTTGATCGAGGCGCGTACCGTTCTGAAATTGGTTAACATGCCGCCCAACCAGCGGTGATTGACAAAAGGCATACCACAACGCTGCGCTTCTTGCATTATGGAATCGCTGGCGGCGCGCTTGGTGCCGACGAACATGACCTTGCCTTTCTTGGAAGCGATTTTACCCAGGTAATTAACCGCGTCCTTGCACAGCGGCATGGTTTGCTCGAGATTGATGATGTGGATCTTGTTGCGCTCACCAAAAATAAAGGGAGCCATTTTAGGATTCCAGAAACGGGTCTGATGGCCGAAATGCACGCCCGCTTCCAACATTTCACGCATGGTGACGTTAGACATAAGTTTCTCCAGATGTCTGCTGGACAGCACTTCTACGGCTGTCCCGGGTTAAGCCTCCACATACCCGACGCTTACGACCCGCTCTCTGGTAAAAATCGGGCACCCATAAGCGCGTTATGGCACGTGTGTGTCGTTTAGCACAACGGGCCACAGCCCGATGTCCTGTATATTTCCTGCGGCGGTTGCCGAAGGCGCGCGCTTTATACCATAATCCCGTATCCTCAACAACCAGTTAGCTCTGTTTTTATGGGTGTCACGATCAAATCCAGTGAAGAAATCGACAAAATGCGCATTGCCGGGCGCCTCGCGGCCGACGTACTGCGCATGATCGAGCCCCATATCGAGCCCGGGGTCACGACGCAACAGCTCAACGACATCTGTCATGATTTCATGGTCAATGATCAGGCCGTCGTGCCCGCACCGCTGAACTACCGGGGATTCCCACGTTCAATTTGCACTTCTGTCAATCACGTCGTCTGTCACGGTATTCCCGCGGAAAAGAAGTTGAAGAATGGCGATATCATCAATATTGACATTACCGTCATCAAGGACGAATACCATGGCGATACCAGCCGCATGTTCATGGTCGGCAAACCGACGGTGCAGGGACAACGAATTTCACGCATCGCCTACGAATGCATGAAAATCGGGATTGAAATGATCAAGCCCGGCATACGCCTCGGCGATATCGGGCATGCAATTCAGCTGCACGCGGAAAAAAACAACTGTAGCGTGGTGCGCGAGTATTGCGGGCACGGGATTGGCCGGGTTTTTCACGAGGATCCGCAGGTACTGCATTATGGCAAGCCGGATACCGGGCTGGTGCTGGAGCCGGGAATGACCTTCACCGTGGAACCAATGATCAACCTGGGCAAGCGTTACGTAAAGCTGCTGCCGGACGAATGGACCGTCGTTACCAAGGATCACAGCCTTTCGGCGCAATGGGAGCATACCAACCTGGTGACCGATAACGGTTTTGAAGTGCTGACGCTGCATCCCGATTTTGGATTCTGAACCCATGGACGGGCTCATCGAGCAATATCTGCAACAGGCCCGTGATGGTGACAAGTTAAACGCGGCACCGATTGCGGCAGGCCTCAGTGCAGCGCGTCAACAGATTTACCGTGAATTCGAAGAGGGTGTCGCGGTCGAAAAGCTGATTCGCGAGACTTCACGGATGATCGACCAGGTACTCGTGTTCTGTTTCCGGGAGCTGGTTGGCAAGCTCGACAACTGTGACTGCAGCCTGGTCGCGGTCGGCGGCTTCGGCCGCTCGGAACTGCTGCCGGGTTCCGATATCGACCTGATGATTCTGCTGGACAAAAAGCCGAACAAGGCCCGGCAGGAAATCCTTGCGACCTTCCTGACTTTTCTGTGGGACATAGGACTCGAGGTCGGCCATAGCGTGCGTACCATCAGGGACTGCGTGCGCGAGGGCAAGGCCGACGTCACCGTTATGACCACGATGATCGAGTCGCGCCTGATTTACGGCAACGAAAAGCTATATGACAAGTACCAGCAGGCGATTTCGCCGAGGAAGATGTGGTCATCACGCAAATTTTTCGAAGCCAAGCTGCAAGAACAGCATGATCGCCACCTGCGCTTTAATGACACCGCCTATAACCTCGAGCCCAATATCAAGGAAGGCCCGGGTGGCCTGCGTGACATCCAGATCATAGGCTGGGTGGCGAAGCGTCATTTTAACGCGGCGTCTTTCAGAGAACTGGTTGAACATGGCTTTATCACCGAGGCCGAATTCGATCTGCTGGATGCGGGCCAACGACATCTGTGGCGTGTTCGTTTTGCGCTGCATCGGCTGGCAGGTCGAAGGGAAGACCGCCTGTTATTCGACTACCAGAAAAAAATTGCCGAGTATTTCGGATTCAAGTCCGGCGAGCACAACCTGGCGATCGAACAATTCATGCAACAGTACTATCGCACCATCATGGAACTCGAGCGACTCAGTGAAATGCTGTTGCAGATTTTCAGGGAGGAAATCCTGTTAACGGCATCGCAGCGCAAAATCAAACCGATCAACGAGCGTTTCAACCTGCGTAATAACTATATCGAGGTCGCTAGTCCCGAGGTTTTCAAAGCGCATCCCGAAGCGCTGGTTGAACTGTTCCTGCTGATCTCGTTGAACCAGCACTGTGAAGGCGTGACCGCGTCGACGATCCGCCTGGTGCGCGAACATCTTTACCTGGTTGACGAAGAATATCGAAGCGATGACACCGTCAATCACCTGTTCATGCAACTGATGAGTGCGCCCAACGGCATGACCCACCAGATGCGCCGCATGAATTCCTACGGTTTTCTGGCGGCTTACATCCCCGCCTTTGGCAAGATTACCGGCCGCATGCAGTACGACCTATTCCATGCCTATACCGTCGATCAGCACACGATCTTCGTGATTCGCAACCTGCGCCGTTTCGCACTCGAAATACACGAGGACGAGTTTCCTTTCTGTAACCTGGTTTACAGCAAGCTCGAGAATCCATGCCTGCTCTACCTGGCAGCTTTATTTCACGATATTGCCAAAGGCAGGGGCGGCGATCACTCGGAGCTCGGTGCCGAAGAAGCGAGCCGGTTTTGTGTACAGCACAAGTTAAATCGCAAGGATACGCGGATCGTATCGCAGCTGGTGCGCCATCACCTGCTGATGTCGGTGACGGCGCAGCGCAAGGATATCAGTGATCCCGACGTGGTACGGGATTTTGCCCGCCAGGTGGGCAGCATGAATATGCTGAATTACCTGTACCTGTTGACCGTCGCCGATATTCGCAGTACCAATCCGAAACTGTGGAACAACTGGAAGGACGCGCTGCTGAAACAATTGTACCGCGCGACCAAAACCATGATCAGGCGCGGTATCGAACACGCACCTGATATCGAAGAAATCATCCAGGAAAACCGTGATGCCGCGCTCGAGGAAATGTCCGACCTGCCGTTTAGCCTGGCGCAAATCAACTCGGTTTATGACCGGGTACCGGGCGACTACTTTCTAAGACATCACCCGCTTGAAATCAAATGGCATGTCAATGCGATTCTAAGTCACAGCGACCAGCCAAGGCTGGTCAGTATTCGCCAGTCCGGTGAAACCCGCAACACCAAGGTTTTCGTTTATGGTGACGAGACCGCGCATGCCTTTTCACAGGTAACGGGCACCCTCGGAGCGATGGGTTTATCTATTTTAAACGCTGAAATCTTCACTACCCGGGATAACAAGATCATGGATACCTTCATTATCCAGGACCGAAACAATCAGGCGGTTACCGATCCCGAAATTATCGAGCGCATCGAGCAAAATCTGCTCAAGGCGCTTGCATCAGACTCGATTTACCAGGGTAAAATCAATACACGCAAACCCCGGCAGCTGAAAGCCTTCGACCATCCGACCGAGGTTCAGTTTGAACAGGATCATCTGAACGGCCGTACGGTAATGGAAATCAGCGCCATCGACATGCCCGGCATGCTGTCAGTTATCGCGAATGTAATTGCTGAAATGGACATCAATATCACGCACGCGAAGATTTCGACACTCGGCGAAAAGATCGACGATATTTTCTATCTGACTACCCCCGATGGGAAGGCCATCACCGACCAGGCAGTACTGGACAGCCTCGAACAGAACCTGGTTGCTGCCCTCGAAGCGAAGAAAGCCGCCTGAGGCAGAGCGGAAATGGATCAGGTCCTGGGCAATCCTATCGAGCAGGCGACAGACGGCGAAAACAACCCGGTTGAGTTTGAGTTTGCCTATCCGGTTAAGGGTAACCTGGTTGCCGCGATTAAGCGCATAAACCAGTTGCACGGCAGCGATATCTACCTGGTACCCATGTCCGGAACCTCGACCGGGGGCGGAATATTCCAGCCTGGCCGCAAACCTCCCGGGACCGTCGTCGGTTTGCGTTTCGATCCACCCAACAGCAGGTCAGCGCCGGCAGTGCGATTACGCTGGACCAGTTAAACCGCGCGCTGCTCCAGGAGCTCGGGCAGGGTTTCAAGGTTCCGGGCGCCGATTTAACCAGCTACATGTATGCCGCCGTTGGCGCTACCTTCATGACCGGGGGCATGGGCCCGCAACGCAGGTACTTCAGCGACAGCGTCGTCGAAATTGCGCTCTATGATGGTGAAGCGATCGTAAATATCCAGGGTGAAGCGCTACAGGGTTACGCCGGTACTTATGGCTGGAGCGGTATCGTCTGCGCGGTTCGCTGCAATTACCACCGCTTTCCCGCGAACGAAGTCGCGTTTGCGCTGCCGATTTCAAACCGCCCGGCTGATCTTGCCAGGCTGCTTGAACACTTATCTCCCCATGTCTTCCTCGACCTGGATAGTGAACCGGTCAAGTCACGCGCCGGGACCCACGATCTCATTCTCGGTATCGAACACGTCAGCACCGGTTCGATGCAGCCCCTGCTCTCCGGCGCAAGCGATCATCCCGCACGAAAACGAGCCGAGGCCATGCAGCAAAAATGTGTTGCCGCGGATGCCGCGGGACTGGTTTTCATCAATGGATACAGCGAGCGGCCCGCCGACGAGTTCCTGATCGGCCTCGCGGACGACCCGCAGGCCGACGAATACACGATCGCGGGAATCGGACTCGAGTATGCCGAGGTTTTCAGCGATCCGGAAGCAATGCGGGCGCTACGCGAGGCGATACCCTACACGGCTCGAACCCAGGAACCCAGCGGGCGCATGATCTACAAGAATCACTCCGATGCAAATATACGGGTTTCGGCGGATGCGGTCGCAGCGGTTGCAGAGCAGCTGTGGGAGATTAACCGCGATTACATCGCACGCGTCGAAGACTATTTTGCCCGTGAAAGTGAAGTAGACGGTCAGATCCTGGTTTATGGCCACCTCAATCCCTATGGTCTCGATCCGCATAACCGGGTCACGATGAGCAGCAACAGCGAATCTGCATTTCGACGGGCGCGCGAGTTCCTGATCGAACAGCGCGCTCATTACTACCGTGCGCTGGCGGCATTGTGTGAAGATGGCAGCGCGGTTTTCGTGGGTGGCGAAAAAGCGGCCGATTCGGAACTTGGTATATACCTTGCCCTGGGTGGTCCGGAGAACGCACCACCCGCCTTGTTCAAGCGCTTCAAACAACAGCAGGCAACGATTCAACGGGCCGCGAAAATGTTCAACTGGCGAGCGCCACCACCCTACGGCTGAGGCGGAAGCTCGATCAACCGCTCAGGTTTTATCCGGCAGCAATCGCGTTAGCCCGGGCAGACTGACCGCGGGATGCATACCCAGTGCCTTCAGGTCATCGACAACCGGGACCGGCAAAGCCTCCGAATCGATCTTCTGGTTTAGCACACCACCGATAATAACCGGCGGCGACAGGGACGCATCGTCGAGCAACTGTTTTAACTGGTTGGCGTACTCGAGCGCCATACCGTTGTGGGTACTCAACAGCAGGGCATCGACCGGCTGCACCAGCAGTGCGGCCACCAGGTCGGATGGATCCTGCTCGGCACCCAGGTAAACGACATCGGCCCCGGTTTCACTGAGCAACTGTGCCAGCGCCCCGGCCGCATGTTCGTGCACGTCGCTGGAGGCAACCAGGAAACGCTTCCCCTTGACCCGATCCCGGAACCCGGCCTCGGCGAACATCGGGCGATACTCGTCGATAACACCCTGTGCCATGAGGTACATATCGGTCGCGAATTCGGGCCCGCCAGCCTGATCGACAGCGAAAAGCTGCTCGAAGCCCTGCGGCCCCAGCTTTTTTAACACGTAAAGCATTTGCAGTGGGTTGGTGATATCGACACCCATATCGGCCAGGCCGGACAGTGCATTCTGGTAAATCTTTCCGCCTTCGCGACAGACGGTTTCAGCAAAGGCGTCCGCTGCCGAGAAATCGACATGCGGGTAGAGACGCCGCGCGCTCTGCTCCACCCGGCGACCGAACAGTTGCGCTTCAATGATTTCATCGGCCGATGGAATCCTGATCGCTTCGGTCACCGGCAGCGGTAATACCGCGTGGCCGCTGGGTGCATGCAGCTGTACCAGGATGTCCCACAGCAGGTACTCCGCCGTGGCCGCCCGGTTGTTCTCGAATTCATGGCCAAAAGAGAGGGTATCCCCGTAGATCATTGAACCCACCTGCTCACCCCGATGAATTTTGTGCAACGCCAGTACCCAGCCAGCGCGTTTCACCGGATCCCGGGTCAGGCCGCCAATACAGTGCGACAGGCGCGCGCCGATCAGTTCTTCAACCAGGTAACGCTCCAGCATCGCCCAGGCAGCAACGCTGGAACAATGCTGGAACAGGGCGCCAAAACCGTCTTCCAGGTAGGAATGCAGCATCGCGCCCTGCTCGCGAAACTGGCCCAGCAAGGCCATCGCCGTGTAAGTCTGGACGGCGGTCTCGGCCGTATCACTCCAGCCGGGTGCCTCAAAGGTGAAATATTGGGACAGGTTGCCGATCGTGGTGCAGCCGATACGCAGCGCCTGCACCGTGTTGCCAACCGAAGCCGGCTGGCCGATCATGAAATCCCCGAGGTGCGGCTGGATCGGTGCCGCTTGCGCGAGACTTTGCCAGTCTTCATCCTGCGCCAGCATCGGCCCGGTTTCAGCCGCCGCCGCGGCGCGCATTCCGGGTGGTAATCCCATGCGCCGATCGATTGCAAACCCGGCCCGATCGAGCCGGTATTCCTGGTGTGACAACTCCTCGTGTATTCTGACCAGCGCCTGCGTGGTTGCATCGATATCGTTCATGCCAATGTGCGCGTGGTACATGATGTGGTTATCACGCATCGCCTGCTGCTTGTATTCGAGCTCGGACTGGACGCCGAACCTGTCCAGGAATGCAGATCGGCCAATAGTAACCTGCGTTGCCAGGTCGACGGCCTGCTGCCGCAGACGGTTGAAATCAGGCAGGCTGTACTGGGCTGATCGCCTTACCCGCTCGAGTGCTTCATTCATGCCGGTT
>CALZHS010000072.1 GCA_945787265.1 uncultured Gammaproteobacteria bacterium
CCATCGACCATGGCGTACGGCCCATCAGCCGTGCGCGCCGGCGACCTGCTCCTGCTTTCAGCGCTGATGGCCGCCGACGAAGATGGCGCTATAGCGGGCGTCGAGGCCGGTGCGGGTATGCCATATCACGCCGTGAGTTCCCGGTCGCAGTTTGCGGGTGTGACGCACCTGTTTTAAAACCCGGTAGCCGCTTCCTTCAATCGGACCGGAGGCAGGATTTATTCCCGGCAAATGCAGACTTAGCCATTGACGCGTGAGCGCGTGCTTGTCCTTGAGGCCACTATATCCGATCAATTTTGGATCGAGCGAGTAATCCCTGGCGATACAGCCAATCAGTTCCTGCGTACTAAGCCCGCTCTTTTCAATCCAGAGGAACAGGTGCTCACCCTCTCCAGCGGGCCCGAATCCGAGTTCCTCGCTTACCTCGAAATCGCTGGGCCTGGATTTTAAAACTGCGCTCGCAACCGCCGGGCCATAGGGATATAGCGGCTCCTGCAGCATCAAGTTAGGGCTTTTTCAGCGACCTGGTTACGCAGGTAATTGATTTTGATCTGGCCTGCATCAACGACGAGATCCTGATCGATGGCTTTTTTGGCAAGCCTGAGTAGCGACCTGGCATCGGGCAATAATCCGCTATCAATCGGAAATTCAGCACGATCGCGTAACGCGTCAATCCACCCATGACCGCCACCGAATTCGATTGTTGCATCGATTGCGACTTCGCTCAGGCCGCTTAACCGCTCCGTTTCAACGAGCTCGGCACAATCATCACCGCCCCGACGATAAACAGCCCAGTATAGCTCCTGCATCCGTGCGTCCAGCGCTACCAGCGTTCTATCGTAGTTGGTGCGATCCAGGCAAACCTGGGCCAGAACCGCCAGTGTTGAAACGGGTACCAGCGGTATGTTTAACGCAAGCGCTATTCCCTGAGCCTGGGCGGCGGCAATACGAATACCGGTAAATGCACCCGGACCATTACTGAAAGCACAATGTGAAAGCATCGACTTTTCCAGGTTTGACGCTGCCATCACCCGGTCCATCATCTCTGGCAGCAATCGGGTGTGCCGGCGGGGCGCAATTTCAAACTCGTGAAAAATCAGGCCATCATCGCGTAATAAAGCGGCAGAACAAGCCTCGGTGGCGGTGTCGATGGCGAGAATATTCACGCCGGTATGATAGGGGAAATTCCCCGATTTTGGCTAGCAACCGTTTGCGGATTAATTCAGCTGCTTGATAACCTGCCCGGCATCCTTGCGCAGCGGATGATTTGGATTTTCGTCGATGAATTGCCGCATGATAGCCCGGGACTGCTGTTTCTGGCCTATCCCGGCCAGGCTGATACCCTTGCCAAACAGGGCATTCGGGCGCATGGCACTTTGTCTGTAGGTACTGAGGAAGCCGTCGAACAATTGCACGGCCGCTTCCAGTTTACCTTCATCCATTTTGCTCTGTGCCTGGCTGAAATCTTCCAGTTCCGCCTGAAAACGTTTGTCCTGGGTTAAAT
This sequence comes from uncultured Gammaproteobacteria bacterium, assembly GCA_945787265.1. Classification (GTDB taxonomy): domain Bacteria; phylum Pseudomonadota; class Gammaproteobacteria. Next base: position 1,505 of record CALZHS010000072.1, read on the forward strand.
CGGCTTTCCAATAGGGTTTCAATAGCGTATCGGTTGATTCAGCTCCCCGGATTCCCGCGACGTAGGTCTGGGTAGATTTGGCAGACTGCTTCCGGGTTGGATTATATGACTTCAGATGGGCCCATACCGATTTAAACAAACCCTTGAAAACGCTATGGGAGCTGGTTTCGTTAATCGTAGTAGCCGCCTGGGTGACAGTCGGCAGGCTGACGGCAAAAACGCCAATAAACAACAGCATAGTCACAATTTTCTTCACAATTTACGTCCCTACTGGCTCAGAAGTTTACCAAATGCATCATACTCTTTTTTTAAACCTGCGTTCAACTGAATCGCTCGCTCGTAACTGATTTTCGCCTGCTTTAAATCGCCAGCCTTGTACTGCGCCATTGACAGGTTGATCCAGATACCACCGTCATCACTGTCCAGTTCGGCCGCCCGCGAATAATTCTCGATCGCCTTGTCATAGGCTTGCTGCAGGAAGTACAGGTTACCCTGGTTGGTTTTCACCGCACTATTGTTGGGCGCAAGCTCATCCAGCGCTTCAAATGCAATCTCTGCATCTTTATATAGTCCATAACGGGCATAAAGAATAGCAACCTGCAGGCGTGCCTTGATATTAGCTGGATCATTGGCCACCATGGTTTTGTAGGGCAACACCAGGCGATCGATACTTTTAATCAGTAGTTCATTTCGTGCCTGTTCTACCAGGCTCTCGGTGCGCTTCTTTTCGGGCATTTCGATCGAATAACTGGCCTTGCGCAGGGTTACCGGCTTGTATTCCTGCCAGGCTTGATCCAGATCGATGATATTGAGCTCATTCGCTGCCAGTGCCGCCTGGTACTTGTTCGCGCCCTCGGCCCAGGCCTCGATGAAACTGGTATTGATCATGGTTGCTTCCAGCGGGATCCATACCCTGCCATCCCTGAATGCCAGTAAACTGCTGTCCTGGCTGATCAAACCCGCGTCGCTCGCGTCAATTCCGGTATCAAACATCATAAATAAATGCCCGGGAATCTCGATTAATGCGGTATTAATGCCGAGGTTTTCAAGGCCCGCGGTGAGTAATACCGACAAATCATCACAATCGCCACTCTTCAGGTGCAGGGTTTCGCGCGGAAATTGCACGTAGTCGATTTGATCGTCACGCAGATCGGTAAACGGAGTATTGGGGTCGATGATATAACTGGTTCCCGCCGCCGTCAGGCTGCTAAAAAACGCCATCGCCGCGACCAGTTTGTCGTTTAGTGGGCCCGGGTCTGGCTCAAAGGCATTTGCCACCTGGCGTACGTAATTTCTGAGGGTGTCATCCTTGGGCGTTACGAAAGAACCAACCATCGCCGGATCACCCCAGATAATCGCATTCTTACCATAAATCGTCATCGGTTGGGTCAGCGATATCTCGTCTTTCTGACCATCTTGCGAGTAAACAAGTTTAACCTCCACCTGAACACCTGTGTCTTCGTCCACTTCAAGGATCTTGTTGTTGAAGGTTGCCTTGATCGGGATCTGCTGGATTTCGTTTCCCTTGATCGTGGCGATATCGATTGAGGTTGGAAAATCCATAAACTCCTTTATCTCGAACGTTAATTTCAGGTTGTTATAGTCGGAGGCACTCGCATTTTTCAGCTTCACGCTACCGATGGGCTGGTCCTGGTATTTCTTATAGGCTGCCGAGAACAATTTTTGCAGATTCAAATCCGATAACAATAACTGGGGCGCATTATTGGCGAATTCCAGTGACTTCTTGCGCTCGGCAAAAGCCACGTTCAGGATCGCCCGGTTTTCTACTGAAGGTTCCAGTTCGACCGCCTTTTCAAAGGCCATAACCGCTTCATCAAACAGGCGCCGTTTGCGATAGAGATTGCCCAGGGCCACGTGAGGTTCGGCCCACGAAGACCGCATGACCGACGCTTTATCCAGATGTTCGCGGGATTTATCGAACAGGTTGGCATCCTGATAAACGCGCCCGATGCGATATTGGAGGTCAGGCGATGCCGGATCGAGGTTGATCGCCGTTTTCAGGAATTCGATTGCCGAACCGGTCTTGCCCTGCTGATTGGCGATATCGGCCTGCAGCACCAGCACATCAATGTCCTCGGGCGAGATGCGCGCAGCGAATTCAGCATGGATCGTAGCGGCTCGATAATTGCGCGTCGCAAAAAGTCCTCGCGCATATGCTTTCCGTGCCGGCATTGAACCGGGTTGCAGCAATACCGCTTTATCGAGGTAGACGTTGGCATCCGGGTATTGCTGGCGTTCTAGTTCTATCGTTCCGGCAAGCAGGTATAACTCGAAAGCTTCGGGATTTTGCTCAATACCCTTAGCAAGAGCATTCACGGCTTTGGGGGGTTGATTGATTTCGGTATATGACTGTGCAAGCGATACCCAGACGTCTGCCAGGTCTGGTTTATCTTTACCTGCCCGGGTTAAACGCAACACTGCCTCCGTATGATTACCCTGTTTTGCGGCAATTTTACCCAGCAAATAATGACCGTCGCCTTTGGTATCCGGCTTCCCAGACAGTCTCAGCGCAATCGACTTGGCCTCCTCGTCACGATTCAGCTTGAGTAAAGCGTTCGCCTTGCCGACAGCGGCCTGGCCAGATTTGGGTTGTGCGCGGAGTATCGCCTCATATTGCATGAGGGAATCCAGGTTGTATAAATCCGATGCGATCCTGAGGCGTATTTCATGCTCACCTGGACTGGTTCTAGCTATAGTCTGGTAAGCCGATACTCCCTTGTCAGTCAAACCCGCTTCGATATAGGCACGACCCAGTAAATATCGCAGCTCTACATTTTTCGGGTGCAAGGCAAGGCCATCTTCAGCGCAGCCGACAGCGCCTATCGCATCAGCGAGTTCGAGGCTTATTCGAGTGCAGATCATATAGGGTTCTACATCGGGTGGATTTTGTTCCAACAGCGTTTCGGTCAATTCGCGGGCATCAACGTACTGTTGGAGATTGAACAGGGCGAGCACCTGATAACGAATCGCCTTGTCGCGGTAGGAATCAACTGTCTCCAGTTGCCTGAACTCGGTAATTGCGCGCGTATAGTCTTTCATCTGGTAAAGGCTCATACCAAGCAGGTCTCGCGCATCGGCATTGTCTGGTGCAATTATCAACAAACGATCGGCAAGTCTGACAACTTCGCTAAATTCACCCGCCCGGTACAGCGAGGCAATCCTCTGGAAGGAATTTTCCTTGGGCGCCGATGGCGCGGCACTTAATTCATGCGCGCTTACTGACACCACCCTGAACCAGTCATAAATGCCCGCAGAGCTAACCCAGAGTGTCTGACTTAGATCGTAACTGGTTGAAATCGTTTCAAATGGCCCTTTCCTGTCCCTGGCTCCCTGGATATCGTACCTGGCAATAATCGGTGATTTACTGCTACTCCAGGTAAGCTTGATCAACTTGTTATCTGCCGCGATGTTTAGCCCAAAGGCGGCATCGGGATATTCGAGTAAATCAAAGCGAAAGGTTGTTTGTAATTCGGAATCGTATACGTAGACACTGTTTTTGGCACCCGAATCCACCGATACCGAAGTCGCCTGTTTAAAATACGCCGCGGTTCCGTTTTCACCCCCGGCACCAAATACCTGATAAGGCTTCAAATTTTTGTAAACGATCACCGAGAAATCATTGAGCTCGGTACTGACGAGCGCATAGAGCCTGTCCTGCTTGTCAACATCCAGCCCGTAAAACCTGTTTATCTTGTTAATCGATTCACTATCGACAGCAATCGTCGCGACCCTTCTCCGATCCTTACTGATCACATAGATTTTGCCCAGGGAACCGCCGTCGGCAACATAGAGATTTTGTTTACTATCGACTGCGATCGGTCCGATTTCGATGAAAAGACTTTCTTCACCCTGGCGGGACTTGATTTCTTCCAGAAATTTCCCATCAGCAGCAAATACCTGCACCCGGTTGTTGCCCCTGTCGGCAACATAATACAAACCACCCTGTATGATGACATCGCTCGGCTGCCTGAAATCTCCAGCCGCCGACCCACGCCGTCCAATCGAAAATACATGCTTCCCGTCATGATAAAAGGCATGCAAATAGTCTCCATCGAGTACCGCGACAGTTTGATCACCAACATGGATTGAAGACGGTTTCCGGGCTAACTCGGCAAACCTGCCCTGTACCGAGCCGTCGGTTCCCAGAATTACGATACCCTGGTTTTTCGCCTTGACACACAGGCTTTTGCCATCGATAAAAGCCGAGACCGATACACATTCAGCCTTGATCCTGCCGGCAATCTTTATTCTGTCCCTGGCCCGAGGTGTTCTGAAACGGGTTTGATCCAGCTGGTATACCTCAACCTTGCTATTTTTTTTATCAAGCACCGCGAGCTGGCCACGTGCATTGACTGACAGGTAGCTGATATCGAGGAATTGTGAACGTTCACGACCGAACACCCCAAGTACGCCTTGCACCTCTCCATTACGCCAGTCAAAAATCGATATTCGATTGCTCACCCTGTCGCCGAGATACAGAATTCCATTCAGGTCCGTTGTCATCGCGCTTATCTCGGGAACACCGCCGAAAAGCTCTTTCAGCTTCGAGAACGTAATCTGTGATAGCAGCTTTCCATGCAAATCAAATATAGAAAGGCGATCGCTACCCTCCAGAACGTATACATTTTCTTCAGCGTCGATGCTGACGTGGGTTGGTTTCAGTAATGCACTCTTACTGGAAACGTGCTTGCCAAAACTGTACAGGTACAGCCCCTGATCATTAAACACGCTGATTTGCCTGTTTTTAACGTCACCGACATAAATATTCCGGTTAGTCGATACGGCAATCGGTTTGGGGGCTCGGAGTTCGCCCGGATTACTGCCTGAACGGGAAAACCGGGTGATCAGTCCCATATCGGAATCGAGAACGGCGACCTGGTCAGAGCCTTCGTTGACTACGGCAAATTTACCGTCGGCAAATACTTCTATGCCCCCCAGATCGGGATCCTTAAATACTGACGGTACTAAACTGCTTGACTCTATCTTGCCGTCAACGATTTTTAAAATGGCTCCCTGTTCCTGGCTGGCAACATAAACGGTACCGTCATCGGTGAGTTTCAGCCCGGAAGCATTTTCCATCACCCGCAGCTGGTCCCTTGCCTCGATGAAATGCAGGATTTCAAGCGCCTGGGCCTGACCTGCCAGTACCAACAGGAAAACCGCGCAAACTATGCCCAGAACTTTGGGTCGTTGTGTCATGATTGTGCTCTTCGTTACTACAGCGTTTCTCTTTTATTAAAATATAAAACTATTTCGAGAAGTTCGCTAACTGGCTATCCCTCTTTTACTATTTTTAACAAAATCGACAAATTCCTTAACCTCCGGATACTTCTCGCACAGAGGCTGCAAGTTCTCTAAAGCCTGCTGCCTGGATCCTCTTGATTTTAGTAGTTGGCGAAACGATTTATGCAGGGCGCTTATTAAATCTGCAGAAAAACCACTCCGTTTAAGCCCCTCCTTGTTGATTCCGATAACCCTCGCCCGGTTCCCGGCGGCGGTTGAAAACGGAGGGACATCCTGGGTGATAACCGAACCAAGGCCACAAAATGCCTTGCTTCCGATCTGGGTAAACTGGTGCACCGAGGTAAAACCGCCCAGAATCGCAAAATCTCCGACCTCGACATGTCCCGACAAAGACGCGGCATTGGCAAAAACAGTATGATCACCGACGACGCAATCATGGGCAACATGGCTATATGCCATGAAAAGGTTATCGCTACCTATCAAGGTTACTCCATTACCTTCGTCGGTGCCGCGGTTGAGCGTCACGAACTCGCGGATTACGTTACGATCGCCAAGCTGAAGCCTGGTTCGTTCACCCTGGTACTTTTTATCCTGCGGGGCATCTCCAATCGAGGAAAACTGATAAATACGGTTATCCCTGCCGATTTTGCTGGGGCCCATGATCACGACGTGGGGGCCGATAAACGTTCCCGATGCGATCTCCACGTCCGCTCCGATGACACTATAGGCTCCTATTTCGACATCTTCCGCGATAACTGCGCTGGCGTCGACAATAGCGGTTTCGTGGATCATGGATTACGATCCTGCGCAGAACACATCATTTCAGCTTCGGCGACGACCTCCCCGTTGACGCTGGCCTGGCATTGATAAATAACGATACCCCGCATATTGCGATTCAGGGAAATGTTCAATACCAGTTGATCACCCGGAACGACCTGTCCTATGAATCGAGCCTTGTCAATGCCGACCAGCATGTAAAGCTTGGATTTATGCGCGTCTCCCATTGACGAAAAAGCGAGTAAACCGGTTGCCTGCGCCATCGCTTCGAGTATTAAAACTCCCGGCATAATAGGATGTCCCGGGAAATGCCCCTGGAAAAAGGGCTCGTTGATCGTAACGTTCTTGATTGCCGTCAAACTCTGCCCCTGCTCGAATTCGCGAACCCGATCCACCAGCAAGAACGGATAGCGATGCGGCAGTAGTTCCATCACCTTGTGAATATCAAGTTCCAAATCTGTTCCTCAAGTTACAGTTAATCTAGTCTACGGGTCCCTTACTTGCCTGTTTTATCAAGCTTTGCCACGGTTTGTGCAAGCTTGTCCAGCGATTTGTAGCGCGCGTTACAGCGGTGCCAAAGACTGTTTTCCAGTAGCGGTGTACCCGACGAGTAAACGCCGGGGTCCCTGATATCTTTTGTGACCAGGGACATCGCGGTGATCGTCACATTATCCGCCACGGTGAGGTGCCCCAGCACGACCGAGGCCCCTGAAATCTTGCAGTGGCGACCAATAATTGCACTGCCGGCTATTCCGACGCAGGCTGCGATCGCAGTGTGTGCACCGATATGCACGTTATGGGCAACCTGGATCTGGTTATCGAGCTTGCAGCCTTGCTCGATAATCGTATCATCCAGTGCACCTCTATCAACGGTTGTGTTGGCACCTATTTCGACGTCATCCCCGATATAAACGCTCCCGAGTTGCGGCATCTTTTCCCATCGCTGCTGGTGCATCACCAATCCAAACCCATCGGAGCCAATAACTGCACCCGAGTGCAATATGCAACGATCACCCAGGATGACCGACGGACCCAGCGTAACACGGCTGTGCAACAGGCACTGGCTGCCGATAACCGCGGCATTTTCGATTATTGAACCGGCCCCGATCGATGTTCCTGCGCCCACCTTGACATCGTCCCCGATCACGACCAGGGCACCGATCGTCACCCCGCTGCCAAGGCTGGCACTATCGGCTATTACCGCGCTCGGATGAACACTGCCGGCAGCGTCAGAAGTCGATTCGATGCCCAGCGCCTTGATTGCCTGCACGAAGCTGTACTGGGGATTCTCGGAAAGCAACAGCGACTTGTCATCGAGCTCGCCTGCCAGTGCTGCCGGCAGGATAACGACGCTGCAATGACTGGCGTTGATATCATCCAGCAGATTTCGATCCTGAATAAAGCACAGTTCGCCGGATTGTGCCGACTTCGGAGAGGCGACCCCGTTGATCTCCAGCCCGGCGTCACCGCGATAGTCGAGTTCCAGGACCCTGGCCAGTTGTTGCAGGTTTAGGCTCATGATCTCGTGGCGTCTGTTCCTGGCGTGGTATCAGTGCAAACAGTCGACGAAACTACTGCGCTTCTTCGCCGGGTTCTGAAATCTGCTTCAACATTTCGATCGTCTCCGCGGTAATATCGATGCGGTCGGAGACATAGCTCACTCCTTCGGTCAGTATCAGATCGAACTTGTTGTCATCGCCCTGCTTTTTTAGAATCTTGGAAATGACCTGCTGTAACTCGCGAATTTCTTCGTTACGACGCAAATTCTGATCTTCACGGAATTCCTGCTCGAGGAATTTCAACTGGCTCACCTTGAGCCTGATTTCACGTTCCAGCTTACGGCGGGCGTTAGCACTGAGCGTGCCATCCGATTTCAACTGGTCTTCGAGTGCAAGAATTTCCTTGCGTTTTCGTCTTAACTGGGCTTCACGAGGCTCGAATTCCGCCTTCAGGCGTTCTTCAACCCGGCGTGCCTGCGGTGCTTCCTTGAGCACGCGCGCCGTGTTTACAAAGCCTATTTTGTAGGTTGGCTCCTGTGCAGTTACCGGCTGTAAAAACAGCAAGGCAAGCAATACAGATAATGAGTAGGTGAAGCGCGTCAATGTAACCTCTAAAATCTTGCACCCAGCAAGAACTGAAAGTTTCTGGTGTCATCACCAGATTCATCATTAATCGGAAACGCATAACTAAACTCGATCGGTCCGATAACCGAGAACCATTTGGCGGACAGGCCAAGCGATTGTCTTAACTCGTCCGCCTCGTAAGTATCGACATCTTCAAACACATTCCCGGCGTCGAAGTATACCCCAAGCCTGAAAGTTTCTGAACTGCCCAGATACTCGATAGGAAACAGAACTTCGGCCGTGGTAATAACCTGCAAATTCCCTCCAAGTGGATCATCGGTGCTGTCCAGCGGGCCCAGGCTGTTAAATTCATAACCCCTGACGGAGCGCGGACCACCGGCGAAAAACTTTTCGTAGATCGGCAGGTCGTCGTAATCCCCGAGGCCCTCACCGTAGCCGATTCTGCCTTTGAAAGAAAAGGTGAAGGTGTCGGTCAACTTATAGGCGGTTTGGTGTCGATACCTCAACTTGTAGAAATCGAGATCCCCGGACTGTACCTCCAGGCTAATGCTGTTGAGATGCCCCGAATCAGCAAAGATTCTCCGGTTGCGCGTGTCCTTGGCCAAACCAACCGTGCTGAAAAAGGTGTCGTAAGTGTCTTCGTCGATCTCGGATCGAGGGGTTGACTCATCGTACTCGTCACTGTTGGCAACAATAAAGTCAAGTACCTCGTCGGATGATTCGCTGCTGGTCGTAATTTGAGTTTGCAGTGCGCCAAGCTCGAACCTGAGCCTATTGAACTCGGACAACGGAATACCATAATCGACTGACAGGCTGATGCGATCGAGCAAATAATTACTGGTATTATTTTCCGACGCATCTGTTTCGGCAAAGACGAAATTGAAACCCCGACTAATTCCGTCGGGGGTGTAATAAGGATTCTCATATTTAAAAGCATAGCGCTGCGTCGATGAAGAATTATCAAACGTAAAATCAACCGAGTTACCGGAGCCAAAAATGTTCTCGTGCCTGAAACCAAGATTCAACAATACGCCCTGTACCTGGGAATAACCGATACCGAGCTGCAGGTTGCCTGAAAATCGTTCAGTCACCGTCACTTCGATATCGACCTGGTCCTCTTCACCGGCAACTTTTTGCAGGCTGAGATTAGCCGAACCAATGAAGTTAAGCCGCTGCAGGCGAATTTTAGAACGATCAACTTTTGAACGCCTGTACATCTCTCCTTCAAACTGGCGCATCTCTCTGCGCAGCACGACATCCTTGGTTTTTTCGTTACCGCTGAAATTGATATAGCGAACGCGCATTTTATTACCCGGTATTACCAGGAACTGCAATGAAACCGTTTTATTCTCCTCGTCGATTTCGTTTCTAATACTGATTTGCGCGAAGGCATAGCCTTCTTCACCAAGGCGTCTCTTCAATCTCTCGATGATCCTGTTGATTTTTTTGCGCGAAAAAACTTCGCCTTCACGAAGATTTATCAGTGCCAGCAGTTGAGCGGCATCGACGACCAGCTCGCCGCCAACCTCTATTTTTCCGAGTTCGTACTGCTCGCCCTCGCTAACGCTGATAGCAATGCTGATGTCCTTGCGATCCGGGCTGATGGTAACCTGTTGGGAAATGACATCGAACTGAATAAATCCACGATCAAGATAGAACGATTTGAGTGTTTCCAGATCGGCAGAAAGTTTGGTGCTGGAGTAATCGTCGGACGGGAACATACCCGCACTGGATGGTT
>CALZHS010000073.1 GCA_945787265.1 uncultured Gammaproteobacteria bacterium
CGGATCAACAACAGGTTGGCGCCCGGTATCTCGGTTACGGTAACCTATGATGCGACTGCCGATCGCTACGTAATCACCTCGGACAGCAGCGGGCCGTCATCGACGGTCGAGATTACTAATGTGGATGGCAATACTTTTGCTGACTTTGGACTTGCAGTCGCCACCGGGGTTGATGGTACCGACACCGGTATCGCGGCTACCATAGACGGCGCAGCCGCAACCGTGAATGGACAGATTTTGACCAGCGATTCAGGCCCGAGCAAGGGACTTTCCGTTGAAATTCTGACGGGTGGTTTTGGTAATCGGGGAACCGTTTCCCTGACCAAGGGGCTGGCGGGTAAGCTCGATGACCTGCTGGATAATTTTCTCCAGTCGGACGGCACGATTGCCAATCGCGAAAAGGGATTGAACGAGAGCCTGGAAGACATCGAAGACGAACGTTTCAAGCTCGAAGACCGGATCCTGGCGCTCGAAGCGCGCCTGGTGCGGCAGTTTTCGGCGCTGGATGCACTCATCGCCCAGTTCAACCAGACCAGCAGTTTCCTGACCCAGCAGCTCGCGAACCTGCCCAAGCCCAACTCGATCAACAATAACGACTCATAGCGATTCTTAATTAAAGAAAATGGGGTTGGAGTCGATAAACCTGTAATAGAACCAGCCATGGAGCGAGAAATATAATGACAAGCGTTGCACTCAAAGCAGTTAACCAGTACCAGTCCGCCGATAATAGTTCGATCAGCTATGCGGATCCGCACGAGCTTATTCTGCGCCTGATGAACGGTGCGCTGGAGCGCATTGCGCAGGCCAAAGGAGCGCTGAAACACAAGGATACCGCGCAAAAAGGCGAGTTTATCGGTAAGGCGATTTCAATCATTGGAGGCCTCGAAGGGTGCCTCGACCACTCGCAGGACAGTGACCTGTCACAGAACCTGTCAAACCTTTACCAGTACATGATTATCGCGTTAACCGAGGCCAATGTCAGCGATGATATAGCGAGGCTCAATGAAATAAGCGATCTTTTGCTGACAATCAAGTCCGCATGGGAGCAAATACCCGAGCAGGCCAGGGGAACCGGTGCCTAGGCAATTGTTACCGAAAATGAACCAGGCGGAAGCCCTGGGTGCAGCGATTGCGCTGACTGACGAGATTCTCGAGATACTCGAAGAAGGCGAATTCGAGCGCGTTGACGAACTCGAAAAGAAACGAAAAGTACTTATAGAACAAGCATTTGCAGATTCAATTGCACAGGTCGACCTGATCAGGGCACAGCACCTGCAAAGCCTGAATCAACAGGTCGTCGACAAACTGACCCTATTTAAAGAGGCAGTTATTTTGCAACAGAAACGTATTCGAAACGCGTCCAAGGCGTCTCGTGCCTACCTCGGTAACGACTCGTACCCCAAATAATTCAATCCGTTATCGATTGAAATATTTAATCTAGAAACCGCGATTTTTTGCGCCGGTATATTGTCATACTGGTCTAAAATCATCACTAAATTTCAGCGCCGTCAAAAAAGTGGCTGAAGTTTTTTTCTAGAATCGGGGTAACATAAATGAAGGACCATAGTGGAGGTCAGGACAGCAACGAGGTGCTTGTTGTCGATTCCAACTATACACGTGGACATTCTTTCCTTGCAGTACTCGGCTTCATCAAAGTGGAAGCGACGCTTATCACGCCCGAACAACTCCCCGATATCCCGCGTCGGGAATTATTCGACTATCTCGCGATATTCAGCATTGGCGGCGACGATATTTCAAAGTTTTTTCTCGAACGCAACAAGGAAGACAAGTGTCAGTACCCGGTAATTTTACTGGCCGATAAGTCGGAATCGAGTGCGCTGGAAATCGTCGTAGAGCTGCCCTTTGTTTCCGGACTGTGTTTCCAGTCTGATTACTACTCGCTGTCCCAGGTCCTCGACCAGGCGCGCAAGCACAACAAGCGCGAGCGCCGCATGCAGAATCGTGAATGCCAGCCGTTGATTGGCAACAGCAATGCGATCGAACGTATCAATTTAATGATCGACCAGGTTTCCGATACCAATGCGTCGGTTTTGATTCTCGGTGATTCGGGTACCGGCAAGGAAGTCATCGCACGTAATATCCACGCACAGTCTACCCGCAGCAAGAAACCGTTCATACCGATCAACTGTGGCGCGATCCCGGCAGATTTGCTTGAAAGCGAGCTGTTTGGCCACGAAAAAGGTGCTTTTACCGGCGCCATCAGTTCGCGCCAGGGCCGCTTCGAACTTGCCGAGGGGGGCGTACTGTTTCTCGATGAAATCGGGGATATGCCGCTACCGATGCAGGTCAAGTTACTGCGTGTACTGCAGGAGCGCAGCTATGAAAAGGTTGGCAGCAACAAGTCGATTAAGACCGATGTCCGGGTTATTGCCGCAACCCACCGGCGTCTTGAAGAGTTGATTACCGAGGGCAAATTCCGCGAAGACCTGTTTTATCGACTCAATGTTTTTCCGATCGAGGTGTCGCCGCTGCGCGAACGGCAGTCCGATATCCCACTGTTGATTCACGAAATGATTGCTCGAATCGAGCGTGAAAACCGCGGTTCTGTGCGCCTCAGCAAAAAAGCGATATCCATGTTGCAACAGTATACCTGGCCGGGAAACGTGCGTGAACTCGCCAACCTGATCGAACGCCTTGCGATCCTGTTTCCGCACGGTGTCGTGGATTCAAAAGATCTGCCGGAAAAGTACCAGAGCGAGGCAACAATCGAGGTTTTCGAATCTACCGGAAACGAAACCGGTTTGTCGGTGGCCGATCCTGATCCAAGCGAGCTACCCGACGACGGCATCGATATGAAAAAGTATCTGACCGACATCGAGATATCACTGATCGAGCAAGCCCTGTCAAAGACCAATAACGTGGTTGCGCGGGCCGCGACCATGCTCAATATGCGGCGTACAACACTCGTCGAAAAAATGCGCAAATACGAAATAGAACGCAGCGAATAGCGTCATTTTTCTGTCACCCAAAATAAACCTGATTTTTAACTTACTGATATTTATCGATTTATTACAATTGGTTTGTCTTGTGCACCCTGTTCGGGGTGGAAAATCAAAAGCTAGAATTTAAAGCGCCTGCAGCGCACAGCCTTAAGGGTGCGTTTGAACAGTTTAATCAGCTGTCGGCGAGCCTGAATGCGAGCGTCGAGCAAATCAATCAGCATGTGGGTCGCCTCCAGCCGGATGATGGGTCGACTGGGTCCGCCGCCAATGCCCGGTTGCTGGATGCGATTCCTGGAGGCGTGGTGGTGCTCGACCGGCAGGGACATGTCGCCGAAGCCAACGAGAGTGCCCGCATGCTGCTGGGCAAACCGCTGGATCAGGAACCCTGGCGCGATATCGTAACGCGCGTATTTTTACCGGAGCTTGACCAGGGTGAGTTGAAAACTGCCGACGGCAGGCAATTCAGTATCTCGACGCGTCCGCTCGGCTACGCGCCGGGACAGGTACTGTTGCTCAGCGATGTCACCCAGACCCGAGAGCTGCAGCGCACGGCTCAACAGAATCTGCACCTGGTAACCATGGGCAAGATGATGGCGAGTCTCGCACACCAGATCAGGACCCCGCTAGCCTCGACCATGCTGTACCTGTCCCAGTGTGTTGATACGGCCCTCGACAACGAGACCAGGCGGAGCTTTTGTCAAAAGGCATTAGCCCGCAGTCGGCATATCGAAAAACTCATCAATGACATGCTCGTGTTCGCCCATGGCGGCCAGTTCGTGACGACACGTTTCTCGGTGACGGAGTTGTTTACCGAGCTTAACGACCAGCTCATGCCACAGTTAGAGCAACGCGGTGCGCTGCTGCAGTTGCATGGCGAGGAGTGTGCACTGGAACTGCAGGGCAACAAGGATGCGCTTTTGGGTGCGCTTGCCAACTTATGCATGAATGCGCTGCAGGCCTGCGACCAGAACCCCCGGATTGAAATCAGGGTAGCCACGACGCTACATGGATTGCTGTCGATTTCGCTCAGGGACAATGGCTGCGGTATGGATAGGGAAACCCGTGCTCATATCTTTGACCCTTTCTTCAGCACCAAGACCGATGGTACCGGTCTCGGGCTAGCGGTAGTCAAGGCTGTTATCGAATCCCACCAGGGCCGTATCGCCGTCTTTTCGAAACCCGGACGCGGTTGCCGCTTTCGTATTTTCCTGCCCTGCAGGCAGGCAATGAAAACTCAAGTCAGCACCAGCAAGTAAATGATAATAAAGGAGCAAAAACATGGTTGATGTACTGGTAGTAGAAGACGATGCCGATTTACGCGAGGCTATTTGCGATACGCTGCAGCTTAACGAAATCAGCTTTCACGAGGTTGAAAATGGTCGTGCTGCCGAACAGTTCCTGGCCAGTAATTCGGCGTCACTCGTACTCAGTGACGTGCAGATGAGCCCGGGCAATGGCTACGAACTGTTGTCTTCGATTCGTAACAATCAAATCGACGTGCCGGTTATTTTAATGACGGCCTACGGATCGATTCCACAGGCGGTGGATGCGATTCAGGCCGGAGCAGTCGACTACCTGGTTAAGCCGTTTGAAGTATCAAGCCTGGTAAGCACGGTGCGCAAGCAGATCCAGGATCCGGTGTCGGCAGACCAGGATCTCGTCGCCGTGGACATGGCCAGCCAGGAAACTCTAATTCTCGCCAGGCGTGTCGCGAAAACCGATGCATCGATTCTGTTCACCGGGGAGAGCGGTGTCGGCAAGGAAATCTATTCGAGGTTTATTCATCAAAATTCGGCTCGCGCGAAGCAGCCGTTCGTGGCGATCAACTGTGCTGCAATCCCTGAGAATATGCTGGAAGCGGTCCTGTTTGGTTATGAAAAGGGCGCGTTTACCGGTGCACACAAGGCGACCACGGGTAAATTTGAGCAGGCGCAGGGCGGTACTTTGCTGCTGGATGAGATTACCGAGATGGACCTTGGGCTGCAGGCAAAAATCCTGCGCGTACTGCAGGAGCGGGAGGTAGAGCGACTCGGCAGCAGCCAGGTAATCGAACTTGACGTGCGTATCATCGCCACTACCAACCGCGATTTACACCACGAGGTACGCGAAAAGCGTTTCCGCGAGGATTTGTTTTATCGGCTTAACGTGTTTCCAATTTCGATACCTGCGCTGCGCGAACGACCCGATGACATTGTCCCCGTCGCGCGCAAGATTCTTGCCCAGTACAGTCGGGCAGCGGGAGAATCGATCCAGCTTTCCGATGCAGCCTGCGATACCTTATGTCGACACAGCTGGCCCGGTAACGTACGCGAGCTCGACAACGTGATTCAGCGCGCACTGATCCTGAAGCAGGGCCGGGAAATTCTGCCGCAGGACATCATGCTGGAAACTGGCATCGAGCAGCAGTCACTCGATCCGCTGCTCGAGGATAACGGCAAGCTGCATTCGGACCTGCGCGACCGGGAAACCGAGGTCATCCTCGAAACGCTGCGTAACTTCAGGGGCAGCCGCAAGAAGACCGCGGAAAAGCTCGGAATCAGCCCACGAACCTTGCGTTACAAGCTCGCCAAGTTGCGCGATGCCGGCGCCGCACTTCCGGACTAATAACAAAGGCATGCCCCTAACAATTTGCCCAGTTTTCCGGAAAGACCAAAGAATAAGGGAAGTTGGCGCGATTGTTGCTGACTATCCCGTAGATGCCCGAAAAGGGTGGGTTAAACCGACGATACGTCAAAAAATTAACAGTTTTGTTCCCGATCCATGGATCAGGACTTAATCCGTCAATAAATCGACCAGTAGGTAATTTCATGATCAACAAGGCTCAAAACCACTTACTCAGTCAAATGCAGGCTATAGAGTCCCTGGCCAAAGGTCAGCAGATGCAGCCCGAGCTCAAGCCCGAGCAGAGCGAGAGTTTTGCCGACCTGATGCAGCAGGCGATCGGCAAGGTAAATGAAACCCAAATGCAGGCGTCCTCCCTGAGGAAGGCCTTCGAACTGGGCGAAGATGTCGATATTTCCGCGGTCATGATCGCGGTACAGAAATCCCGGATTTCTTTCGAAGCCCTGACCCAGGTCCGCAACAAACTCCTGACTGCATACCAGGATGTTATGAACATGTCGGTGTAAACCATGGCAGAGGCAAGCGCAAATCAGCAGGTACTTCCTGGCCCGGATGGGCAGGGAATGGTGGCGGTGGCGCCGCGACAGATTAATCCCATCGATGCCGTCGCACAGTCACGCGCAGTGCGCCATATCAGCAAGCTGGTTGGACTTGCCGCAGCAATCGCCGTCGGTATGGTCGTCGTCCTGTGGACCGCAGAGCCAAATTTCTCGCCGCTTTACACCAACATGTCCGGCAAGGATGCGGCACAGGTTGCGGACACCCTGATGTCACGCAATATAGAATTCAAGCTGGATGCCAACACGGGTACCTTGCTGGTAGACCAGACCAAGTTGTCCGAGGCGCGGCTGTTACTCGCCTCGCAGGGTCTCGCTGATGGCAGCGCCAAGGGCCTCGAAATGCTGGAGCAGGATCAGGGCCTCGGCACCAGCCAGTTTATTGAAACCGCGCGTTACAATCATGCCCTCGAGGCGGAACTGGTGCGCTCGGTGGAGTCAATCCGGGCGGTCGAGAAGGCGCGCGTACATCTCGCCATTCCGGAACAATCGATTTTTATTCGCAACCGCACCAGGCCGAGCGCCTCGGTCGTGGTCAGGCTGCATCCCGGCCGGGTGCTGAATCCGGGGCAGGTCGAAGCCATCGTGCAAATGATCGCTTCGAGCATCCCGATGCTCGAAAGCACCGAGGTCAAGGTAGTCGATCAGTTTGGTCGTCTTTTGACCAATGAGAAAGACGAAGGCATTTCGCTGACGACAAGGCAGTTCGAGTACACCAGCAAACTCGAAAATAATTTTGCTGATCGCATTATCAACCTGCTGCAACCGATAGTCGGTGAAGGCAGGGTGAACGCGCAGGTTGCCGCGCAGCTCGATTTTTCTGCGGTGGAATCAACTCGCGAGGCCTACGATCCGGAGCGCAGCGTGATTCGCAGCGAGCAAATCAACGAGGAAGAAAATCGGAGCCTCAGCCAGGCCCTGGGTATCCCCGGTGCGCTTAGCAATCAACCTCCGGCGGGCGGCACGATTGAAACGGAATCAGGCGCCCTGACTGAAACCGAAGGTGCCGTCACCGACCGTGTTCCGACCAATCAGAATCGCTCGGCGACGCGTAATTACGAGGTTGATCGCGTGATTAGCCACACCAGTAACCCGGCTGGCAGCGTGCAGCGTCTTTCGGTAGCGGTCATTATCGATGACAAGCAGGTGGCCGCGGACGACGGTAGCATCTCCAGGACACCTTACAGCGACGAAGAGATCGCGCGCTTCACCAACCTGGTAAAGGAAACGATTGGCTTCGATGAAAACCGGGGAGATTCGGTGAGTGTCATCAACGCATCATTTCTGGAAGTCGAAGAACCGGTCGTTGAGCCAGTACCCGCCTGGCGTAGCCTGTTGAATGAAGCCTGGATCGT
>CALZHS010000074.1 GCA_945787265.1 uncultured Gammaproteobacteria bacterium
GATAGCGAGCCCGCTCCAGAACTCGCGCCCCCCGCCTTCGAATACCGGTCCGAGCAGCACCACGACCCCGGTGATGCCCAGGGAGAATCCGAGCAGCTTAAAACGATTGAGGGTTTCGCCCACGACAAAATAGTGCGCAAAGATCATCGTCATTAACGGCATGATCGCCATGATCATGCCGGCGACACCCGAGGCCACCGTTTGCTGACCCCAGGCAATCAGGAAGAACGGCAGACCGTTACCGACAATTGCCAATAGCAGAAATCCGCCCCAGGTGCGCAAATCCCGCGGGATGTTATGCCCGCGCGCGTAAACCACGAGCGCCAGCACCAGCGCGCCAAGCACGAGCCGGTAGAATACGATCGAAATCGGGTCGATAGTCCTGACCGATATCGCGATGATTAAAAACGAGGTCCCCCACAGCCCGACCAGGCCCATCAGCAGGGACCAGTTCAGCAGGATTGTTCTTGTATTCAAGGTCTAGTCTTGCAGCTGCGGCAAGCTTCGATACAGCTCCAGCGCTTCCGGATTAGCAAGCGAATGGATATTCTTGACCGCACGGTCATGCACGACTTCGCGCACCGCGAGCTCGACGATTTTGCCCGACTTGGTGCGTGGAATTTCGTCTACCTGGACGATTTTAGCCGGTACGTGGCGCGGGGTGCATTTGGCGCGGATGGTCCTGCGGATCCGGTCCTGTAGCGCATCGTCGAGCTTGAATCCGGGCCGTAACACGATAAATAAAACGACGCGCACATCGTCCTGCCAGTCCTGACCGATGACAATGCTCTCGACAACTTCATCGAGCTGCTCGACATGGCGATAGATTTCGGCGGTACCAATGCGTACTCCGCCGGGATTCAGGGTCGCATCCGATCTGCCGTAAACGATAATGCCGTTGTGATCGGTCAGCATGACGTAATCGCCGTGATGCCAGACATTATCGAAACGCGCGAAGTAGGCGTTGTGGTATTTCTCACCGCTTTCGTCGGCCCAGAAATAAACCGGTTGGCTGGGAAAGGTTCGGGTGCAGACCAGCTCGCCTTTCTGGTTGCGCACCGGCTTGCCGTCGTCATCGAAAACTTCAACCGCCATGCCGAGGCCGCGACACTGTATTTCGCCGCGGTAAACCGGTAGCAGCGGGCAGGAGATTACGAAACAGGAAACGATATCGGTGCCGCCGGATACCGAGGCGAGGCAGACATCCTGCTTGATGTTTTGGTAAACATAATCGAAGCTTTCCGGTGCCAGCACCGAACCGGTCGATGCAATCGTGCGCAGTGCCGACAGGTCGAATTTATCCATCGGGCGTAACTTCGCATTCTTCATGGCGTCGATGTACTTGGCCGAAGTACCGAATATGGTCAGGTCGATTTCCTCCGCATAACGCCACAGCACTTCACCGTCGGGGTGGAAAGGCGAACCGTCGTAAAGTACCAGCGCGGCCTGACTCGCCAGCGCGCTAACCAGCCAGTTCCACATCATCCAGCCCAGCGTGGTGAAATAAAACACGCGATCTCCCGGGTGCACATCACAATGCAGCATCTGCTCTTTCAAGTGCTGGATCAGCGTGCCGCCCACCCCGTGCGTGATGCACTTGGGCTTGCCGGTGGTGCCAGAGGAATAGAGTACGTAAAGGGGATCATTAAAATTGCGTGACACGAATTCGATGCGGTCGACGGGATTGGCGATTATGTCGTTCCAGTCGACGGCGCCGACCTGGTTACCGAACCCGGCCAGGTCCACCTGGATAACCTGCTCGACGCTCGGTAACTGGGCGCAGATGGTTTTGATCTTGTCGGTGATTTCGTGGCGCTTGCCGTTATAAAAATATCCGTCGACGGTAAACAGGAAGCGGGGCTCGGTCTGGCCGAAGCGGTCAACCACGCTGTCTTCGCCAAAGTCGGGTGAGGTCGACGTCCAGACGGCACCGAGGCTCGTCGCCGCAAGCATGGCAACCACGGTTTCGGGCATATTGGGCAGGTAAGCGGCGACACGATCGCCGGGTGCAAGTCCGTTGGACTTAAGCCATGAGGCGACGCTGGCGACCTGGTCGTAGAGTTGCTGGTAGGTAAGCGAGTATTCGACCTGGTCTTCGGCACGGAAGTAAATTGCGACATCGCTATTTTTTTTGCGCAGCAGGTTTTCGGCAAAGTTGAGCGTCGCATCGGGAAACCATCGCGCTTTCTCGATGTTTTCGCCCTCGACCAGGATACGCTCGCCCTTGTCGCCGATAATTCCACAAAAATCCCAGGTCTCCGACCAGAACGCTTCCCGGTGTTCGATCGACCACCGGTAGAGCGCGTCGTAGTCGTCGATCGAAAGATCATGGCGCTGATTGACCTGCTCGATAAAGCGCGTCATGTTGGCCGCGTCGATGCTGGCCTGGCTCGGCGTCCACAGGGGTTGTGGTTCTGTCATTTCTTATATCGTCATCCCGCGGCTTGACCGCGGGATCCAGTCATTAAACAGTGTCCGAAGGACACACATTACATGAGTTCAATAAAAATCAAAATAATGTCGGCGTTGGGCCGGATTTTTATACTGGGCCCCGCCGGTCCGACGCATCGGGTCAAGCCGCGGGGTGACAGTGGTCATTTGCCTTTCCACACCGGGTCGCGCTTCTCGGCAAAAGCCTTGAAGCCTTCCATGTTGTCTTCGCTGCCATAAAGGGCATCAACCGTTTCAAACTGCCGCTTGGTAATCCAGTTCATTGCCTCCTGGAACTTCATTGCCTCGGCTTCGCGCGCAACCTCCTTGATCGACGCAAATACCAGCGGTGGTCCTGCAGCGAGTTCGAACGCGACTTCCCAGACTCGATCCATTAAATCATCTGCCGGCAGAACCTCGTTAACCAGGCCCCAGCGCAGCGCCTCGGCGCTATCCATCCAGCGGCCGCGGTACAGCATTTCCATCGCCACGTGGTAGGGAATACGCTTGGGCAGTTTTATCGTCGCGGCGTCAGCCAGCGTACCGGCCTTGATCTCGGGCAGCGCGAAGCTCGAATGCTCGGAAGCATAGATCAGGTCTGCCGACAGCATCAGCTCGAAACCGCCACCGACCGCCATGCCGTTGACCGCGGCAATAACGGGCTTGTTGAGGCCGCGTAATTCCTGCAGGCCGGCAAATCCACCAACGCCGTAATCACCGTCGACCGCGTCACCGTCGGCGGCCGCTTTCAGGTCCCAGCCCGCACAAAAGAACTTATCGCCGGCGGTCTGGATGATCGCGACGCGCAGTTCCGGGTTGTCGCGAAACTCGCGGAAGGTTTCGCCCATCAGGCGACTGGTTTTGAGGTCGATAGCGTTCGCCTTGGGTCGATCGAGGGTGACTTCGAGAACCCCGCCTTCGGTGCGGGTCGTGATGACATCAGACATTTATTTTTGCTCCTCTAGAACAATAAGTGCATCGGCCGCGAATACGCCTTCGCCCCGCGCACCGATCAGTAACGGGTTAACGTCAAGCTCGACCAGTGCATGCGAGTTCGAGATTGCGTATTGTTGAACGGCCAGGATAGCATCCACGGTAGCCGTAATGTCCGCGCCTGGTTTACCGCGAAAGCCGTGGAGTAAAGGCGTCGACCTGAGGCCAGCCAGTGCATCTTCGATTTCATCGCGCCGCGCCGGGATAATCAGGGTTTTACTGTCTTGCAGCAGCTCGACCAGGATACCGCCGCTACCGATGGTCAAAACCAGGCCGAATTGCTGATCGCGCGTAACCCCGACAATGAGTTCGGCCAGGGCTGGCTTCATGGCTTCGAGGTAAAGCTGGTCACTGAGCTTCAATAACTCGCTGGCTGCATGGTTGACCGCTTCAGGCGATGACAGGTTCAGGCGCACGGCATTAAGCTCGGTTTTATGTCCGATGCCCAGCGCCTTCAGTACCACCGGAAATCCCAGGGCCTCGGCCTTTTCGATTGCTGCTTCCACCGAGTTCACGTGTCCACCTGACGGTATCGGCAAGCCTGCTGCAAACAGTGCCTGCTTGGCGTCAGCCTCGTTCAAAGTCAACTGGCTCGCGGAAATTCGGGGCAATTCAATCACCGGTTCGGGTGGTTCCTGTTTCCAGGCAATGCCGATATCGGCGGCAATCCCGGTTGCCTGCAGCGCTTCGTCGATGCCGTAAAAGCTGACGATACCGCGTTCGCTGAAGTCCTCGGTATATTCCTCGGGGATATTTTCGGGCATACCGACAACGAAGGCACCCCGGGCATTGTTGGCGTTGAGCGCTGCTTCGAAGGCATCGACCGCGATATGCCACTCCCAGTCTTCGCAGCGTGCGTGATGTGGAAAATCAAGGATCAGGTAATTCAGATCGAAGCCTATTGCCGTCATGCCTCGATAGGTGGCCTCCATCACCTCCCGGTTAGCCCAGCTGTAAGTCTGGTAATCGAGTGGATTTGCAACCTTGACCAGGGGGCCCAGTGCAGCCTCGATCGGCGCTTTCTGGTCAGCGTCGAGATCGGGGAAATAAACCTTGTAGCGCTCGGCGGCGTCGGCAATGATGCTTGCCTCGCCACCGGAACAGCTCATCGACGATACCCGGTAACCTTCGAGTGGCCCATGCTGGTGCAGCAGCTTCAGCGTTTCCAGGAAGACCGGGATCGAGTCCGCCTGGCCGAAGCCATTGCGACGTAAAAATTCACCGGTCACTTCGTGCGAGCCGACCAGCGAGGCTGTATGCGACATCGCCGCCACCTGCGACTGTTCGCTCTTGCCGACTTTGAATATCACGATCGGCTTATTTAACGCGCGCGACTTTTGTGCCAGCTGCTCCATCGTCGCGATCGAGTCGAATCCTTCGACGTACATGCCGAGCGCGGTAACGCGTGGATCGTCGAGTATCGTGAGCGCAATCCTGGACATGCCCACCACTGCCTGGTTGCCGACCGTAACCACGTAGGCCAGCGGCAGGCCCCGTTGTTGCATCGTGAAGTTGATTGCAATGTTTGAAGACTGGGCAATGATGGCGACGCCCGTTTTTCCCGCTTGAAGTCGCTTGCCGCCCTGCTGGTCGGGCCACAACAGGGCCCCGTCCGCGTAATTGATAAAGCCGTAACAGTTGGGCCCGAGGATCGGCATCTCGCCGGCGGCATCGATCAACGCCGACTGCAGTTCGCCGCCGGTCTGGTCCGCTTCGCGAAAGCCCGAGGCGTAGCATACCGCGCCGCCACAGCCGCGCTCACGCAACGCCCGGACGACGTCGATGGTGCCGTGACGGTTCACCCCGACAAAGGCTGCATCGGGGATACCGGGCAGGTCTTCGACCCGTCTGAAAGCCTTCAATCCGCGGACCTCGGATTTCTCGGGGTGCAGCGGCCAGATGTCGCCGCTATAGCCCATCAGCTGGCACTGTTCAATCACGCGGCTCGCCTGCAGGCCGCCGATAGCAACGATCGATTTAGGACGCAGCAGGCGCTCGAGATCGGACATCAGCCACCCAGCGGACGCAACAGGTCACGCGAAATAATATGACGCTGGATTTCCGAAGTACCATCCCAGATGCGTTCGACGCGCGCATCGCGCCAGAACCGCTCCAGCGGCAGTTCATCCATCAGGCCCATGCCGCCGAAAATCTGGATAGCCTCGTCGGTGACACGCGCCAGCATCTCGGTCGCGTAAAGCTTGGCGCTCGCAATTTCTCGATTGGCGTCGAGCCCCTCGTCGAGGCGCCATGCAGCGGACAGGGTCAGCCAGTCTGCGGCGTCGATCTCGGTAATCATGTCGGCAAGCTTGAACGAGACGCCCTGAAACTTGCCGATCTGCTGGCCGAACTGCTTACGCTCGGCGGCATAGGGCAGGGCATACTCAAACGCGCGCCGTGCACGGCCGACGCTGGTCGCGGCAACCGTTAACCGGGTTGCGTACAGCCACTCGTTCATGACGTCGAAGCCGCCGTGCAATTCACCCAGGATTTGCGATCCGGGTACCCGACACTTGTCGAAATTCAAAATGCAATTCTTATATCCGCGGTGGCTGACCGAGTTATAACCCGGTCGGATTTCAAAACCCTGGGTTCCGCGGTCGACGAGGAAACAGGTAATTTTCTTTTTCATGCCGCGTGGCGTTTCCTCTTCACCAGTGGCGACAAATACAATGACGAAATCAGCGATGTTCGCATGGCTGATGAAATGCTTGCTGCCGTTGATGATCCAGTCGCTGCCGTCCGGCCTGGCGTTACAGCTCATACCGCGTACGTCGGAACCGGCGCCGGGCTCGGTCATTGCCAGCGCATCGAACTTTTCACCCCTGACCGCCGGCAACAGGTATTGCTCGCGCTGCTCCTTGTTGCAAGCCTGCAGAATTCCCGAGGGTCGGCCGAAATATACGGCGAGGCCATTGGAGGCGCGGCCGAGTTCGCGTTCGAGCAGCGTGAAATCGAGGTGGCCCAGACCGCCGCCACCGAATTCTTCGGATATGTTGGCAGCGAAGTAACCGGCCTCGATACACTTGTCACGAATCTTGTGCCCGATTTCGATTGGCACCTCGCCAGTGCGTTCAACTTCGGCTTCGTGCGGGTAAATTTCGTTTTCGACGAACTGCTTTACCGTATCGACGATCATTTCCTGTTCAAAACTGAGCCCAAAGTGCATAATTTTCCCCTTACTTCGTCATTCCGAAACGTCAACCCAGCGTACGCTGGGGGGCCGCTTGCGCGGGGATGACGCCATATCAATCATCGTTGGCGGCTTCCATTAATTGTGCCTCGTAGCGTGCGAGCGTTTTACCGGCACCCCAGTTATTGCCCTTGAGTGCCTGCAGGATCGCGATCAGGTTGTCGTCGCGGATGCGTTCCATCTCGCGGATGCCCATGTAACCGGACTGTTCGTCTGACTGTCCGGCGATCAGATCGACCAGTTCGTCGGTAAACTCGGGCACGTCCATCAGTTTGGTCCATGGCCACTTCAGGCAGGGACCGAACTGCTCCATGAAATGGCGCATGCCGGCCTCGCCGCCGGCGACGCGGTAGGTGTCGAATACACCCATCTGCGCGTAACGCAGGCCGAAGCCGTAGCGTACCGCGTCGTCGATATCCCGGGTTGTCGCGATGCCATCCTTGACCAGCCACAGCGATTCGCGCCAGATCGCTTCCAGCAGCCGGTCGGCAATGAAGGCCTCGATTTCCTTTTTCACGTGCAGGGGATGCATGCCGAGCGAGTGGTAAATCTCGCCTGCGCGCTCGATAGTGTAGGCTGCGGTTTTCTCGCCGCCGACCAGTTCAACCAGCGGCAGCAGGTAAACCGGGTTGAACGGATGCCCTACCAGCAGGCGTTCGGGATGTTGCATCTTCGCCTGCAGGTCGGAGGGCATGATGCCGGAGGTCGACGATGCGATGATGGCGTCGGTTGCCGCCGCGGCTTCGATCTCGGCGTACACCC
>CALZHS010000075.1 GCA_945787265.1 uncultured Gammaproteobacteria bacterium
ACCATCTTTTTTTGGCAGCAACCATGGCATCATCATCAACAGCAGCGTCACGCTCGTGGTCAGAATCCAGACCTGTCCGGCCGGCCAGATTTCGAGCAGCGGGTAAACGTTCAGGTAAAACCAGTCGATGTGAATTTCCCGGGGCACCACGGCCAGGTTGGCGGGCGCATGACTCATTGCTGGTGCATACAGTGACAATGCCAGCAGGGCAAAAAAGGTGCCCGCGGCAAGTCCGCGCGGAGGATTGATATTGACATTGGATAAGCGTTTCACATGCAGCCATAACATGAACAGCAGTATCAGTGGCTGACCCAGCAGATGCAGAAACTCGATCAGGATAAAGAATCGATCGGTCATGCCTCCCGATACGAAATTGCGCGTCATCGCCCCGGAAAATATCGGCAGCGAATCCATTAACTGCGCTGACCCGACCGCGATATACTGCGCCATTTCATCCCAGACCAGCCAGTAGCCGGTGATGCCAAGGGTTACCACCACCCACAGGTTAGGCACCCCGGTTACCCATGAAAACCAGCGGAATCCGCGGTAACGTCCCGACGCAAATTCCTTGAACATGTGCAGCAGGATCGTGATGATTACCGCGTCCGAAGCATAGCGATGCAGGCTGCGCATGATGCCCGCCGCATACCATTGGTCATGGGTCATGTATTCAACCGAGGCATGTGCCCCGTCGATGCTGCCGTGAAACGGAATGAACAGGTAAATGCCGCTCACCAGTATTATCCAGAACAGGAAGAACGACAGGGTGCCGAGGTGATACAGCGGATTCCACTCGGTGCCGAAAGAAATGTTGAACCATGACTCGAGCGCGAGATAAATACGTTTTAGTGGATTGATAAGCACCTGCTCGAAATCTCGCAATAAACCGGAGCTAAAACCTTAACCGAAAGGCGCAAAAGTCGATCTGACTAAAGTCAAATCGAGTGGCGGTTAGTTTCTGGGCCACCCTCGCACGACCACCGTGCCGGCAAACAGAATGATCGAACCGCCAATCAACATGCCCAGGAACAACGAATAGTCGAAGTAGTAGCCATCGCGCACCGGGTCGTAAGTGGTGCAAAAGAGTTTTATCTTTCTGACCAGGTTTGCCAGCAACGGTTGCTCGGGTGCCTTTCGACCAAGCACGAGCTCAATCAACGGATCGACCAGCATCGGCGTGTCAAACACCTGCCCATAGACCTGTCGGTAAACCCTACCCTCGGCATCGATGACACTCGCCTGGATCAAATGATCGAAGCCATTCGATGAAGGGTAAAAGAGAAACCCCAAATCCTCTGACAAGGCCTCGATCGTTTGCGGGTCAGTACTCAACAGATTCCAACCCCGGTCACTGATGCCCTGCTTGGCACCGAAGTAGCGCATCGCGTCAGGGGTATCGACCACGCTATCAAAACCGACGACGGCAACCGTAAAACTCTCATCGCCGAGTGCATCACGCGCTTTTTCAACAATCTTCGACAGGTGGCGCGTCGTCATCGGACAAATCTGGTAGCAGCTGGTATACACCATGCTCAACACCAGCGGCTTGCCGCGCAGTTGGCCAAGCGTCAGGGTCTTACCGTCGGTATCGACAAACGAGTAATCACCAACCTGGGAACCCAGCGCGGCCTGGCTGGTCGCCAGTGCCACGTCGTAATCAAAAGGCTGATCTACTCCTGTGCGATCACCTGCGGACGCGATCGATTGCGATATCGCCTGAGCGATCGACGGAAGCGTCAGATGCAGTATCAAACCACATATTAGAGCCTTCAGTCGCATCAGGTTTTTTCTGCCCGGCGTAATCTAACCGAGCAACCAGACGTCTAATACAGCGCCAAGCAGCAATGTTACCAACTGCACCAGCGATGCGAAAAAGCTCTTCATCGCGACGCGCGGAGACGGATCCTTGATCATTAACCAGTTGTGGTAAATGAAATAGCCGCCGCCACCGGTCGCCGCCAGCAAGTAGATCCAGTTCATCCCGTAGAAGAACGGCAGGATAGCAATGGCAACCAGCATCAGCGTGTTGATCAATACCACTTCGGCGCAACGGCGATTGCCGATTATGACCGGCAACATCGGTACCCCGGTGCGGGTGTAATCCTTGTTTTTCGCAATGGCGAGACTCCAGAAATGGGAAGGTGTCCAAAGGAAAAGGACCAGCGCGAGCATGATCGGCACCGGGCCTAAATTCGGATCGACCGCAGCCGCACCCGCGAGTACCGCAAAGCTGCCCGATGCGCCGCCGATAACGATATTGGTCCAGGAACGACGTTTGAGCCAAACGGTGTAGACGATTGCGTAGAAAAACGCACCGAGAAAAATATAAAATGCTGCCGGCAGGTTTAGTACCAGCGCCGCAGAGCCGACCCCGGCGACAAGCAACAGAAGGATAATCACCAACCACATGGGGCCTCTATGGAAGTACCCGGTGACGAAAGGTCGGTTACAGGTACGCGGCACCCGACGATCGAGTTCAACTTCAAAGTACTGGTTGAAGGCGCCCGCGCTGCCGGCTGATATCAATATTGCAAACGCGAGCACCAGCGTCTCGAGCGCACCGGGTTGCGGACCCGGTGTAATGACCATCGCCACCAGCGCGGTAAGCACCATGACGACACCGATCCTGAACTTGAGGACGTTCGATAACTGGCTGATAAAAACATTCCAGGCCATCCTCGGCCGTTCCCGTGAACCGGGTTCGCTATCACGCGGGGCCATTCCATTTGCCCCTATTGAGTTCAGCATCGCCATTAGCTCAGCGGCCAGACCGAGGCCAGGTAATCCCAGTTAATAAAATAGTAGACGACGAAACAAACCAGCAGCGCCATCGCCAGGGCGAAGGTACCCGGTGCTTCGAAACCGGCGGAACCGTGTTCTTCTACCGCAAGTCTGGGCGCCATTGGTAAACGCTCAGGCTGGGTGACGTTGTAGGCCGAGGCCGCCAACGGTACGCCAAAACCCTGGAACAGGCCGGCAGACTCGTCGAGCTTCTTGCCAAACAGTAGTGATCCGACGGTTACAACCAGGTACATCGCCCCACCGAGTACGCCGAGCACGCCGCCGATGCCAGCCACAGCCATCATCGTGTAGGCAGTTCCCGGGTATTCGAATGCCAGCATGGCACCGGTAAAATCCATATCCCAGTGACGCCTTGATACTCCTAGCGTACCGGCACCCAGCATGAACAGGATCATCAAGGTCATGCCAGCCGAGAACACGTAGGGTTGCCACTTCGCGACCCAGGGCAGGAACAGCGCGCGCCGGAACAATACCGGAATCAGCAGGTAGGTCAACGCCATGAAGGTCAGCGTGGTACCCACGGCAACGGTCGCGTGGAAATGGGCCGGTACGTAGATAGTGTTATGGATGATGATATTGATCTGCTCGGTACCCATGACCACGCCGGTAATACCGCCGATAAAGCCGAAGATGATCAGCGAGAGGAAGAAACCCGAGAACACCGGGTTACCCCAGGGCGCCTTGCGCAACCATTCGAACATGCCCTTGGTGAGACCCTTGGCACGTTGCGCGACTTCCATCGAGCCCGGCACGGTCAGGCCGTGGATCATGCTGGCCAGTACCGCCAGGTACATCGCGTAACTGGTATTGAATACCTTCCATTCAGAACTGAGACCCGGATCAACCAGGATGTGATGCGCGCTCGCCAACTGCAGGAACAGGATGTAAAGCAGGAACGCGGCGCGGCTGACCTTCTCCGACATCGGGCGGGCGTTAAACAGCACACCGACGATCAGGTACCACACCGATACATGCGCGGCGACGTTGATTTGTTGCGACGAGTGCCCCAGACCCCACCAGATGACACGATACATTGCCGCGTCGATATGATTGATGTAACCGATCGACCATAGGAAAGTCGGCACCAGGATGATAGCACCGCAGGCAATGGTAAAGATCGCGATAATGCATGCAGTCAGTGCGCCGAAGGTTACCAGCGGAATCGAACCCTCGTAGGTGCGGTCATCTTTCGCGATCACCAGCGTACCCAGAAACACGAAGCAACCGATTAGAGCACCGACCGCGAACAGTATCAGGCCAAGATAAAAATGAGGCGCTGCCTGCATCGGTGCGTATGACGTCATCATGACACTGGAGTTACCCTGCCGCGATGTTGTTCATGACCATGCCGATAATCATCAGCGCAAACCCAGCCCAAGCCCAGCGCGGCGCGGCGATGCGCGTGCGTAACAGTGTCGACGAAGCAAAGTACAAAATGGCCATTTCAAAGAAGATGATCCAGAAGATGAGCGCGTTGATGCCATGCCCCGTCAACGCCTGGTAAAACACGTCGGCCGGCAGCAAATGAATTTCCTGCCAGCGGGTCAAAATAACGCCCAGCGCCAGGATGCCCGCAATCAACAATGAAACAGCACCGGCAACCGCGTTCGCCTTCATCAGGCTCTCGGCGGACTTGTCAAAAAAGAATCCCGAATCGGGGCAGACTCTGAATTGTGCCATTTTAGTTCTCCCTCACGAAGATTTTACCGAGCATCAGGTGATGACCGATGCCGCAGAATTCGTTGCACACCACGGTGTACTCGCCCGCCTTGTCCGGGGCTACCGTTATCACCGTTTCATAGCCGGGAAGAATCTGCAGGTTGATATTGACCGGTTGCAGTGAAAATCCATGGTTCCAGTCCATCGACGACAGGTGCAGACGGTAGCTCTGGTCTTTTTCGAGCTCGAGTATCGGGTACCACTGCCATAGCCTGCCGAGCATGTAAACGTCGCTGCCGGCCGGCGGTTTTACAATGGGAATGCCGGCTTGTTCACCGATCTTGTATTTCGCGACCATTTCATCGACCCTCGACTGAAATCGTTGCGGGGTTGTCTGGTAGGCTTCATTGGAAAGGTTCTGTTTCCCGTAGATATGCCAGTAAGGCATCATCAGGAACATGATCAGACACCAGACTAACGCGATTCCAATCCAGATGACTTCCTGTTTGCCAACCGGCGTACTCCACCAGTTGCGCTCGGATGGGGGTAAGAATGAGCTCATTATGAAGTTCTCCTCAGGTTATTATGGCGCTACCGGAATAGTGGCAATTTCCATAATGCCCCACAGAATGTAAAACACGGTCGGCATCACGATCCCCAGAAACAACAGCAGGAAAGGGTTATCAAGCACTCGCTGGAAAAAAGGAACGCGTTCGGGTTTTGGTAGATCGGCTTCTTCTGACATGGCTAACCTCGGTTTAATTAGTTGAGCCTCGAAGATCACTACTCGCAGCCCACCCATTCGTACCCGCCCGGGTTATGGAATGAACTGGCAACCGGCCCACGGTTAGTGACAGTTTCGGCAAAAATCAGATTACTCAAGCGATGGCAAAAATGATTTGATAAAAGTCAAATTGAAAAATCGGCAATCCCCCACCCCTGCCTGACAAACGGCGGTTTGAGGTTTGACTTTCATCAATTAGCAAAATCAATGGTCGTGATAGCTTGACGCATCAGAATTGTGAGCAAACATTAATGGAGCCTGTTGATGGCATTGATTGAATGGCGCGAAGAGTACTGCACCGGGATCAAAGGGGTTGACTATGAGCACGAACAACTCATTCGTCAGATCAACGCTGTGCACGCCTTAATCACGGACCAGGCTGACAAGACCCTGGTGATCGACAGCCTGGGGGAAATCTACGGCAGCATCTCGGCTCACTTCGCACTCGAAGAACAAATGATGCAAAGGCATCACTACGACCACTATCTCGAGCACAAGGCGGATCACGAGCGCCTGCTGGACGATATTCGTGACATTACCGATGAATTTGAGAAGTCAGCCAGACTGGATGAACCCAAATTCAAACAGAAACTGGCAGACTGGTTCCAGCTGCATTTCAAAACCCACGATTCGCGATTGCACAACCTTGCCGGAATGCGGTCGCATGATCCGGTCAGCCAATCAACCTTGAAAACACTGATTCAAAATGCCAAACACAAACTACTACAGCGCCTGGTCCAGTAAGGTTAAAAGCCTTCTGCTTGGCCTGCTGCTCGCCGCGGTCGCGCTCCCCGATTCAGCCTGGTCCGCACAGCAATCGGAATTCACCGAAAACCTTTCGGGCTTCTATTCCCGGGATGGCAATAACGGCAGCCCGGCGCAGGCCGCCGGCAACAATATTTATATCAAGTTTTTCGAAAACCGCTGGATTGGCATGATGTTCATCCCCTACCCTTACGCCATCAAGGTCGACGCACCGGTTATCACCAGGGTCTTCGATGCAGCACGAAAACAGGCATCGAGCGCCGCTCTGATGAAAGGTAAATACAAACTATTGGCTGAAGCCGCGACGATTCAAATCGAAAGATACGGTTATCTCGAGGATCGCATCGTTTTCGAATGCGGCTCCCTGTCACCCTGCACCATCAAACTGGGTGACGATTTCCTCGAACTGATCAAACCCGGGGTCATCAACGAGCACATCGTCAGGTACAGCCATGTTGCTACTCCCTGACCCAGAATTTACCATCGGCTGAGTCGTTTTCACGATGACTAAAAAGCGGATCATACCAATCGGCAGCCTGGTGCTTGGCCTGGTTTTTGGGCTGGTCATGTTGATCACCCATTTGCTGGTAAGGCCGCCATCTCCACCTTCCGAACTTGAGGGCGTGTTACGCCCGGAATACCGCCAGGTGGTTTCTTTCCAGTTACAAAGCCACAATCGAGGCCCGCTAAGCGAAAAAGATTTTCTCGGCAAATGGAGTTATATTTTCTTTGGTTACCTGTCATGCCCGGACGTCTGCCCCAATACCCTGCACGAGCTGAGCCAATTTCGCACATTACTGAAAGACGAGTCCGGGCTTGAACCGGAGAACCTGCAGGTAATATTTATCTCGGTCGATCCCGAACGCGACAGCACCGAAAACCTGGCCCGGTATGTCAATCACTTTAATAAAAAATTTATCGGTGCGACCGCGGGTAAAGGCGCCATCGACAGGTTAACGAAGCAGTTCGGAGCGGGCTACATCCTCGAGGCAGAAACCGGTCCCGGGCAATACCTGGTGACACATACCAGCGCGATTTTCCTGGTCGACCCGCTGGGACGGCTGGTGGCGACCTTCTCGCAGCCACACTATGCCCCTACCCTGTTATCCCAGCACAAAAAAATCACGCAATATTTTTCGGGTAGCGGATAGATGACTGACGAATTGATAACACTACTCCTCCCGATCCCTGGTCTTCTTCGATTGCCGAAAGGCCCAGATGAAATAGACCACAATCAATAACAGGTTGATGGCGATACCGATCCCAAAAAAACCCATCGAAGGACCACCCTGCTCAGGCGTCGAAGCAGCTATCGGTTGCTCGGTTGAGGTGGTAAGTTTGTCGCTCACGGTAATAGATGAATTTTATCAATGTTAGTAAACCAGTTTACGCTACCGGCGCCGGGTAGTAACGCCCGCAAGTTAACCACGGGCTGGTTGTTGTTGGGACTCGCGGCACTGGTCATTGGTGGTTTGTATACCATTTTGGTTGTGTTGTCCCGTACCCCGTTCTTCCAGGAAATCGTACCCTGGGTCGACTTCTTCCACACCGCGCTCGTGGTCCACGTCAATCTCACGGTGCTGGTCTGGTTTCTCGCCTTTGCCGGCGTTTTCTGGAGTTACACCAATTCGAACCGCTGCCTGCGCCTTGGCTGGCTGGCGCTTGCACTGGCCAGCCTTGGAACCCTGATAATTGTCATTTCCCCGTTTACCGGGGAAAGCCACCCGTTGATGAACAACTACGTTCCAGTTTTACAGAACCCGGTTTTCTTTGTCGGGCTGGGCGTATTCGGAACCGGATTCTGCCTGCTGGTAATACGCAGTTGCCTGACCTCGTTTGACAGTGACAACCAGACCAGTGGCGAGACCAGCCTGCGCTTCGGCCTGTTTGTTGCGGTGGTCGCATCGCTGTTTGCACTCGGTGCACTACTTTTATCCTACCTTGGCATCGACACGGGCTTCGAGGGCCTCGCCTATTACGACCGCCTGTTCTGGGGCAGCGGCCACATTATCCAGTTCAGCCATACCCAGCTGATGCTGGTCGCCTGGCTCTGGCTGGCCTCGGTCAGTGGCGGCCTGCTGCGCATTTCGCCGCGCGTGGCACTGTTTTTATTCTTGCTCGGCTTACAGCCGGTACTGGCAGCGCCGGTCATTTACCTGGCCTTCGACGTCAGCTCGGGTGATCACCTGTTCTGGTTTATCCAGTTGATGAAATATGGCAATGCCATCGCGGCGGTGCCGATAGGCATTGCGACAACGCTCGCAATCATCGAAAGATGGCGCCCTGCCCCAGGATTTGAAGTCGAGCGCAATGCACTGCTGTTTTCCGTTTTGCTATTCGGTGTCGGGGGTTCGATCGGTTTCATGATTAGCGGCAGTAACGTCACCGTTCCCGCGCACTACCATGGTTCCATCGTCGGCATTACGATTGCTTTTATGGGAATAACGTATCATTTACTACCGCAGATGGGGTTCAGGAAAGTCAGTGGTCGAATTGCTCGCTGGCAGCCCGGAATCTACGGCACTGGTCAGCTGATGCACATTCTCGGCCTGGCCTGGTCTGGCGGCTACAACGTGGCACGTAAATCAACCGACGCCGAGCGAGGTTTCGAGCAGATTGCCGGTATGGGCCTGATGGGGTTCGGCGGCCTGGTCTCGATTATCGGCGGTATTACCTTCCTGGTACTGGTGTACCTGGCAATGCGGCCTGCTCGGGTAACGCAATAGGGCGACCCTCTGGCGGTGTGTGCTGGTTTGATCAACACATCATTCAATCATTGCCGATTAGGGTTACCGCCACCTCGAGTAAATCGCGCTCTGTGACGATACCGAGTAACTGGCCGCGGGCAACAACCAGCAAACAGCCGGTGTCACTTTCAAGCATCCGCGTAAAAGCCTGTTGCAGGGGCGCATCCGGCGAAATTGTCAGCGGGTCGCGCCGCATTACCGTCGAAACCGCGATCGGTTCACCTGCTGTCTCGGCCTTACCGGAATGCAGATCCAACAGCTCGCGTGTCGAGAGTAAACCAACCAGTTCACCCGTTGTGCTCTCGACCGGAACGTGCCTGACGTGCCGCCATTCCATGGTACTGGCGGCAAGGTCCAGCAGGTCTTCTGGGCGCACCGTGAAAAGGTTTGTGGTCATGACATCGCTCACTTTCTTTTTATCCGGCATAGCATCAGCTCCATTGTCAGGCACAACCAGTTCCCAGTCGTGCACGGGTATGGCGCAACCCTGACGATCGCGCATTATTTTTACCGCGCCCCGGCACAGGCTCTCGCGCGCCTCCATCGAAACGTTCTCGAGGCTGTCCAGTAACCACTGGGCACCAGTGCGTCCACTGCTTGTACGGGCTTCGATGATGCCAAGGTAGTAGTCGATATCCGAACCTGGTACCTGCAGCACCTCGAGACCGTCGCGCGCCGCCGGGATCAGCTGATGCAGCAACAGATCGCGCGCGCTCAGCCGCTGTCCATCGAGCCAGGTCAGGCGAGCATCGAGACCGTGCTGAGCCGACGAGAATAAATTAAGCCTGGCATCTTCAAAGGCGATACGTTGAGGAACCTTCGCGGCATCCGTCCCGAATGACTGCATCAGGCCATAAAAGAGCGCGGCGTTCGCAACCTCGTCGACGATCGTCGGGCCCGCTGGCAGCGCGCGATTCTCGATGCGAAGATGCGGTTTGCCTTCTGTGATCCCGTAACAGAGTCGATTCCAACGCCACACGGTGCCGTTGTGCAATGACAGTGCGCCCAGATCCGGAATCCGTCCCTCGTTGAGCAACTCGAAAGGATCTTCGAGCGCATCGCTCACCATGATCACGTGATGGCGCATCGCGTTTTCACGAAAAATCTCGATCGCCGAGTCACGCACCCAGGTCTCTCCAAACCCCACGCGTGTGGGAACGTGCCGGGTCAATTCCGGGGTTGAACGATATTCAAAGGTGCGTTCAAACAACGCTACCCGGGTTTCATGCCAGACGCGCCGGTTCAACAACACGGGCGCGTTGGCGGCAACTGCCAGCAGTGGTGCGGTGATCAGCTGGGCGAGATTATAGAGCGCACCCGCCTCTTCCGGGGCCACCTGCAGGTGAAACTGGAAACTGGTGCTGGCCCCCTCGATAACGGCACAATCGTGGCTCGATTCCAGGTGGTCCACACCGTCTATTACCAGCGTAAACTTGTCGCCATGCGCCGCCATGCAGGTATCATTCAGGCAATGGTAACGCAACTCCGGGGTCAGATTGGCGTGCGTGACGTGCTTATCCTGGAGGGTTGGCAGGATACCGGTCAGCACAATCTGAGCGCCGACCGCGTTGGCAGAAGTTTGTGCCTGCTCGAGTACTTCGTCGAGGCCCTGTTCCATGGTTCGCAGAAAGTCTCCACCGATCGGTTCGGGATCGAGATTCGCCTCGAGGTTGAAGCGCGCCAGTTCGGTCGTAAAACGATCATCGGCAAGACGCTCGAGTAACTGGTCCGATAGCGGGGCCGGGTAACCTTCGGCGTCGACGATATACATTTCCTGTTCGACACCCACGCGCCGCCGATCGCGCTCAATGAGATCTTGCTCAATCATTATCTCAAGCGCCTTTATATCATCGAGCATTGCGCGCACAAAATTGCGCGTACGCTGCTCGTCCGACGTGTCATGCACCCGATGTTCACCCATCGCAAAAGCATAACAGCTGGATTTACAGGAGAATTGAGCCAGATCAACGCGGCAGGCTACGCGGTCAGCATACTGGATTTGATAAAAAGTCAGGGTGATAATCTTTACCATGTTTATTGAGCTCAACCGATGACCCGGGTCACGATAGCGGCCGGGACCCAGATTACCGCTGAGGCCGGCGCCGCGGTTGCACAACTGGGCGGGAACGCGGTCGATGCTGCGATTGCAGCGGCCGTTGTTTCTATCTGCACCGATACCGGGATCATGTCACCCGGTTGCGGTGGCTTCATTAGCATCTGGCCACCCGGTGATGAACCCACCGTGATCGATGGCTATTCAGAGATGCCGGGGCGGGGTCTTGAAGGTGACCACTTTGGTGAAGCCACGCACGAAGTCGTTTTCGACTACGGTGGAGAAACCCGCCAACGCGTCGGCTACGGCACGATTGCAACCCCGGGCTGTTTCGCGGGGCTGGCACTCGCTGCGCGACAGTATGGACAACTGCCCTGGAAGCAGTTGCTCGAACCGGCTATCGAGCTGGTCGAGCAAGGTTTTCCACTTACCGGGGGTGCTGCAGAGTACCTCGGTTTCACCCACGCCGCGATTTACTCCTGGCACCCGGACAGTCACCGAATATTGCACCACGAGGACGGCAGCCCGCTGGGTGAA
>CALZHS010000076.1 GCA_945787265.1 uncultured Gammaproteobacteria bacterium
GCTACGTCGGCGTCGATCCCGAGTTTCATATGAACTTCGACGACGGACACGCTGTTGCTGCTGCTGGAACGTACAAAATCGATGCCGACGGTACTCGATACCGCCTGCTGGATCGGGGTAGAGATGAAACCCTGTATTAACTCGGCACTGGCCCCGGGATAGGCGGTGGTAATAGTGATAACCGATGTTTCGAGTTCGGGATACTGCCGCACCTGGGTGTTGAAAAAAGCCTGCACCCCGAGCAGCACGATCAGCGTGCTGATTACCAGGGACAGCACCGGGCGCTTGATAAAATAGTCGGTTAGCATTGAGAGTTATTGATTATTGGCCTTGTATTCAGGTACGTCGTCGACGATCGCAACCCGCAGGCTTGGATAGAGCTTGAGCTGACCCGACGTCACCACAATATCACCAGCTTTAAGTCCGCTCTTAACCCCGGCCAGTCCATTGTTGCGATAGGCGACATCAATCTGGCGTGCGGCCAGCCGGTAATCAGGAATCGGATCATCGTCACTGGCCGGCTGTTTCTCGAGGGCATAGACGGCTTCGCCGTAAATGTTATAGAAGATCGCGGTTTCGGGAATGGTCAATACCGGCATCTGGCGTTTTGATCGAATCGCCATATCGGCGAACATGCCGGGCGCCAGCAGCCGCGCTCGATTGTCTACCACGGCACGGATCGTAATATTGCGGGTACTGGCATCTAGCTGTGGATTCCAGGTCTCGACTGTCGCGCTGAAAGTTTGCTCGGGATACGAGCGCACTTTAAACTCGATTGCCTGTTCGGGAACCAGGTCATTAAAATTGCTTTCGGGCAGCGTGAAGTCAATGTAGAGCTGATCCAGTGATAGCAGGGTGACAATGTTATCCCCAGGGGCGATATACTCGCCGACATCTACCTGGCGGATACCCAGCTTACCCGAGAACGGAGCAAAAATTTGTTTCTTCTCGAGTGCCGCCCTGGCGACATTGATCTGCGCTCTTGCGATATCAACCAGAGCTGCCTGCGTGTCGATATCATTACTGGTGACAAACGATTGATTCTTAAGCTTGAGTAAGCGCTGATACTGGCTGTTATCCGAGTTAAACTGGGCCTGGGCCGATTCGAGATTCGCCTTTTCGGTGCGATTATCCAGTTCGACCAGCAGCGAGCTTTTCTCGACTTCATCGCCCGATTCGAAGTTTATCGACGTGATCACGCCGGAAACCTCGGTTGTTACATCGACTCCCTGGAACGCCACCAGGTTACCGATTGCCTTGATCCTGCGATTCCATTGTGCGACCTCAACCTCGGCCACGGTAACGCTGATCGGCGGGGGTAACTGGCTGCACTGTGCGATCTGGTCCTGGAGCTGTAAAAACTTCTTGTAACCCAGCGCGCCGCTCATGATGAGTACCAGCAGTAACACCAGTAACAGTCTCAGCCAGAGCCTTGGTCGTCGAGTCGGAGCTTGTTCGGACACCTTGGGTTATTCCTTATTCATGGTTGATCCAGTAAATGGATACGTACCAATCAATTGCAGGGATCAATTCTACCGATTTGACCGTTAATATGCTTCCCCGTTTTTTTAAATCTGCAAATCAATCAGATTTACGGTATGCGAGCACCCAGTGACGCAAATGGGCTTCTTTATCGGAGAACGGGTATGTTCGAAACAGCAGCGACTGGTCGAGTTTTACCCACCGACCTGATTCCTCGAGCGCGGCAATTTTCTGCTTAAAGCCGAGCTCTTCGTAAGCAATCGCGGACAATGAAAAAATAATAACGCCGCCGGGACGCGTCAGTTTCAGTATGCCGTCGAGCGATTCGGGAGGCGCATGGCCGTGGGTAAGTACCCCGGCTGCGACGACCGCATCGAAGCTGTCATCGGCCAGGTCAACCCGGGCGTCGAGATAAAGCTGGTGCAGCTGCTGATACACCTCTTTTCTTTGCGCCACGGCAAGCATACCGGCCGATGGATCGAGTCCCTCGATGTTTCGATACCCCAGCTGGTGCAGCACCTGGGCCATGTTGCCGGTGCCGCAGCCGGCATCGAGGATTTTCGCATCGTAATCGTGCACGTGTCGGCCAACCAGCCCGGTGGCGATTGCGATATAGGGGTTACCACTGGCCCAGAGCTGCTGGTCGTAGTCTTTTGACCATTCATCGTAGAGGGTATCGAGTGTCTTGCGTTCGCCATCCGCCTGGTAAACGCGTTCCAGCCAGGTTTCGAGGTCCTCCATAAAAACTCCTTGCAAGTCAGGATAATTATCAGCAGATTATGCCTTAAGTAATCCTAACTCAAGCAATAGGTACCGATGTGAATACAGGCAAAATAGCCCTGGTAACCGCAGATGGCATGCAGCAAAGCGGCTGGTGTTTTCATAAAAGTCAGTTGATCGACTGCTGGCAGGGATTATGCGCTTAAACGAACTGGATCAGGCGCGGCTCGACGGCAAGTTCGGTAAGGCCATGCAGTTTGCCATGCAAACGATTGTTACCGCGGCGCATATCGACCAGGCGGACAGGTTGATCGATATCAGTTTCGCGCATATCGATGCCTGTTTTTATAACGGTCGCGCCCACCTCGATTTTATCAACTACATGCTCGAACATGGCGCCACGCTGGCGGTACCGTCCTGGACCAATAACGGCCTGGTGTCGCTCAACGACCTGTCGGTGCGCGACCCGTTGGCGAGCCGTGAAATGGACGAAGCGCGGCAATTGATGCAGGCCTACGTAAGGCTTGGCTGTAACCCGGTCTGGACCTGCGCGCCCTACCAGTTGCCCGGGAGACCGGAGCTCGGTGCGCATATTGTCGGCTCCGAGTCGAATGCGGTCAGTTTTTATAACTCGGTGATCGGTGCGCGCAGCAACATGTATGGAGATTACCTCGATGTCTGCGCGGCGATAACCGGGCGCGTGCCGTTCAGCAAGCTGCATCGGGACGAGGCCAGGGCCGCCCAGGTCCTGTTCGACGTGGGTAAGATTCCATCGCTGATTCGCGATAACGATTTGTTTTATCATCTGCTCGGCTACGTCATTGGATGTAGTTGCGGTAACCAGGTTCCGGCAATCGTCGGGTTGCCGTCGAGCTGCGATGAAGACGATTTAAAGGCGCTCAGCGCCGCCGGTAGTTCCGCGGGTAGCGTGCCGTTGTTTCACGCAATTGGAATAACGCCTGAAGCTGCAACCCTGGAGATTGCGTTTCAGGATCGGCAACCGCAGCAGGTCATTGAGTTGAGTGTCGCCGACCTGCAGCAGGCACGTAACGAACTCGGCAACAACTCCGACCAGGCACTCGCCGGTATCGCGCTCGGTACGCCACATTTCTCGTATACCGAATTTGAACGCCTGGTCAGCTTGCTCGACGGTCGCAGCATTCATCCCGGGCTGGTTTTTTACCTGACCACCAGTCGCCATGTGTACGAGCAGGCACAAAGCCACGGATGGGTGGATTCGCTGCAGCAGGCCGGGATTAAAATAATTACCGATACCTGCACCTACTTTTCACCGGTCGTCAATGGTTTACAGGGAAAAATCATGACCAACTCGGCGAAGTGGGCCTACTATGCACCCGGCATGTTACCGGTCGACGTGTTGATCGGCAGCCTGGTTGAGTGCGTCGAGTCCGCCGTCAGCGGAGAAGTCATGCTTGATCAATGGGTCGATGCATGAACCAGCAACCGCTGAGCATTCAGGCCCGGGTATTAGTTGCCGGCTGCGCCGAGGGTCCGGCACTGGTGCTCGACGACACCCTGAGCTTCTGGGGCGGATTCAACCCGGCCAACGGTGAAATTATCGATGTGCATCACCCGCAGCACGGGCAGCGAGTGGGTGGGCGTATTTTATGTATTGCACAGAGCAAGGGCTCGGCCGGTACCCCGGGAGGCATCGCGGAAACATTGCGTAATGGTAGTGGACCGGCCGCATTTGTGCTGGGCGAGCGCGACGTCAATATCAGCGTGGGTACGCTGGTCGCAAACCGGCTCTACCAGTTAAATGTTCCCGTGGTGGAGATATCGATCGAGCAGATGCGGCAGATAAATACCGGCGAAGCCATGACAATCGATCGAGACGGAACGATATCAATCAATCGCTAAGGCTTGCTGCACCAGCCGATGGAAGTGATGCAGTGCGTATTCGCTCTCGCCAGGATGGTCAGGGTCGATCATGAAGGTACCCTGGTCATAGCTGTTTGAACCCAAACCGCGCTGTACCGATTCACACAGGTGAATATCTTCGGGCGCCAGAATGTCTGCAACGTAGTCAGCACGCGGTTGATAGATTTCTCCGTCATCGGCAAATGAATCCCCGCCAAAATTACAGCTGCTCCTGTCTATCGGCTGCACCGTGAATACGGCAAACTCGTTTGAACCCGGCAGCACGTTAAAGGTCGTGTTGGGCCACAGGTACCAGAATACAGAGTATTGCATACCGACGTCGGGGTTTACCGGGTAAGCGGTGTTCTCGATGCGGATGTCGGGGCCATACTGGCGCGACCAGTAGTCATAAACGTCGACCTGGTAACTGTCCATATCGATAATCGAGGCGAATGCCTTATGCGCTGGTCGGCAGTGATAACATTCGACAAAGTTGTCGACGACCACTTTCCAGTCGGCCTTGATGTGAGTTTCACCGAGCATGTTGCTGCCGCAGAGCTGGATATCATCGAGATAGGGAACGTGTTCGCGAACATCGGCTTCGAGGCCGGCAGCAATCGAATCAAGGCTCTCGCATTGGTCGTCCAGGTTGATGAAAATACAGCCGCACAGTATTTCCAGCCTGATTTCCTGTAAACCAAACTCGGCCCTGTCGAAACCGGGGCGATGCTCCCCCATGCGTGCCACTTGAAGTTGACCGGTATTGTCATAAGACCAGGCATGGTAGGGGCAGACGATCAGCTTGCGCACGTTGCCACAACCCTGCAGTAATTCGTGGGCCCGATGCCGGCACACGTTATAAAAAGCGCGCAGTTGATTATCGGCGGAGCGAATTACGAAGATATTTTCGTCGCAGATTTTAAGCGTTATATAGTCTCCCGGGTTCGGTAAGCTGCTCTGGTGCGCAACGTATTGCCAGGTCCGGTAAAAAATCTGCTGCTTTTCGAGTTCGAAAATCTCCTGGGACAGGTAATACTCGGAGGATAAAGTAAATGATGTCGCCGCGTCTTGCGTTAAAGGTTTATGCAGGGGAGGTAAAACCGACATACTGCTTTAGCCCCGTGTTCAGGAGCGACTGTCCATCGCTTTCAAGATCATCGCCTGGTCGATCTCGCCGATGATGTCATCTTCATTGTTGACTACCGCGAGCGGCCCCTTGGACTGGATTACGAGATCGATCAGGGTGTCGAGCTTGGCGTCTTCATTGACACGTTGCGCGCCATTGGCCTTGATCGCATCCGAGGCTTCGCGCATGATCTTGCCCACGCTGAGCACCTTGTAACGCGGCACGTCCTCGGTGAATTCACGGACGTAATCATCCACCGGATTGGCGACGATTTCTTCAGGTGTGCCGATTTGCACCACGACGCCATCTTTCATGATCGCGATATGATCTCCCATCTTGATCGCCTCGAGAAAATCATGAGTGATGAAGATCATGGTCTTGCGCACTTCGGCCTGGATCTTGATGAGCTCGTCCTGCATTTCGCGACGTATCAACGGATCGAGCGCGCTGAAGGGTTCGTCGAAGATCAGGATCTCGGGATCCACCGCCATCGCCCGCGCCAGCCCGACGCGTTGTTGCATACCGCCCGAAAGTTCGCGTGGATAATGGTCGGCCCAGCCTTGCAGGCCCACTTTATCCAGCACTTCCATCGCCCTGGCTTTACGTTGCTTTTTATCCATGCCGCGAATTTCGAGACCGAAGGAAATGTTGTCGATGACCTTGCGGTGCGGGAACAGGCCGAAATGCTGGAACACCATGCTCATACGGAAGCGGCGCAGCTCGGTCAACTGGGCATCGTTATAATCCATGATATCTTCGCCGTCGATGATCATTTCCCCGGCGGTGGGTTCGATCAATCGCGAAATACAGCGCACCAAAGTCGACTTGCCGCTGCCCGACAGGCCCATGACAACGAAGGTTTCGCCTTTGTTGATTTCAAAAGAGACGTCATTGACGCCGATTACGTGCCCGGTCTGGGCCTGGACTTCGGCGCGTGACAACGATCGGTCCAGATTTTCCAGCGTCCGTTCGGGGTAGGTGCCGAATATCTTCCAGATATTTTTACAGACGATTTGAGGTGCTTCGGACATTGTAATACTCGTTATCAGCCGATATTTACGGTTATCTTAGCCTAACGCCGAACGGGCTGTAAACCAGCCGTACCGCTATTGCAGGTGTCGTTGATCGAGGATAAGCTAACACGAATCTGACAGGACGGGTATGTATGGGCGCGGTATTAGAAGAACGGGCACGCTCGGGCTGGTGGAGCGATATATGGGAAGAACACCGCAGCTGGATAG
Organism: uncultured Gammaproteobacteria bacterium; assembly: GCA_945787265.1. GTDB lineage: Bacteria > Pseudomonadota > Gammaproteobacteria. The sequence goes on from CALZHS010000076.1 coordinate 6,451, forward strand.
TCACTTTTGCGCTGCTGGCGGTTTCCCTGGTGATCTGGAAAATTCACGGTGGCGAAACCATATTCCCGAAGAGCTGGATCGAGTCATTTCCGTTCGCCGAACAAACTGACGCCTTCAAGGACAGGTTTTTTCCTGTTATTCAACCGACGACGCGCACTATCGCTGCTGGTGTCGTCTGGTTTTACGAGGCGATGGTCGATTTTCTGACCTTTACCCAATGGCAGGTAGTATTCGTCATCCTGGTGTTACCCGCATTTGCCTATGGCGGTTTGCGGCTGGGCCTGCTCGGTATCATCGCAGTTGGATCATGGCTGGTGCTGGACTTCTGGGACGAATCCATGGAAACCCTGAGCCTGATGTGTATTTCGATCCTGATAGCGATCGTCAGCGGAGTCCTGCTGGGAGTTTTGGCGTCGCAAAGCGATCGTTTCGAGGCATTCATCAAACCGATTCTCGATACCATGCAGACGCTACCCGCTTTTGTCTACCTGATCCCGGCATTTTACCTGTTCGGTATCGGCGCGCCCGGCGCGATTCTCGCAACCGTAATTTACGCACTGCCGCCGGTAGTCCGCCTGACCAATCTGGGTATTCGCCAGGTCCCGGCCGGGATCGACGAAGCCGCGACTTCTTTCGGTGCGACCCGGGTGCAATCGCTAATCAAGGTCAAGATTCCACTCGCGATGCCGTCAATTAAACTGGGTGTCAACCAGACCGTGATGATGGCACTGGCGCTGGTTGTACTGGCGACTTTCATCGGTTCGCCGGGGCTGGGAGATATCGTGTTCCAGGGGCTGCAACGTCTCAATGTCGGCAAGGCGCTCGAAGGGGGACTCGCGATCGTGCTGATG
>CALZHS010000077.1 GCA_945787265.1 uncultured Gammaproteobacteria bacterium
ACGAGTTCCTCCAGCATCGGGTAACGCACGCCCTGGCGTGCTTTCATGGCCGCCTGTTCAGCATTCGATAATTCATCCCATTCCTCGTGCCAGGCGCATACTACTGCCGGACCATACACTTCGGTCAGGCCATAGGCATGGGTCACCTTGAAGTTTAACCGCTGCATCGCCTCAAGTATCGCCGGCGGCGGTGCCGATGCTGCGGTCATGATATTCACCTGGTGATCGACGCCGGCTTTTAATTCCTCGTCAGCATTGGCCATCAGGTTCAGTACGATCGGGGCGCCACATAGATAAGTGACCTTGTGTCGTTTAATCGCGTTGAAAATATCGTCCGCCCTTACAGCACGTAAACACACATTGGTTCCATTCAACGCGGCGATAGTCCACGGGAAACACCAGCCATTGCAGTGAAACAACGGTAATGTCCAGAGGTATACCGGGTGAGCACTCATATCCCAGCCGAGCACATTCGACACGGCGTTCAAGTAGGCACCGCGATGATGAGTTACCACGCCCTTGGGATTGCCGGTCGTGCCCGAGGTGTAACCCAGCGCGATCGCTCGCCATTCGTCACCAGGAAGCTGCCAACCGAAATCGGCATCACCCTGGTTGAGAAAATCTTCATACTCATAATCGCCGATAAATTCACCACCGTCCCAGTCAGGATCATCGACATCGATAACCAGGGGCTTGTTTTCAAGACTCGAAAGTGCAGTCTTTATGGTGTCGGAAAATTCGCGATCGGTTAACAAAATTTTGGCATCACCGTGCTTTAGTTGAAATGCGATCGCGTCGGCATCAAGCCGAATATTGAGACCATTAATCACGCCGCCCGCCATCGGGATCGCGAAATGGGCCTCATACATCGCCGGCACATTGGGCAACATCAGCGCGACGGTTTCGTCCTGTTGCAACCCATGTTTTTGCAGTGCCGAGGCAAACCGACGACAGCGGGCGTAAGTCTGCGACCAGGTTTGCCGTTTGGCACCGTAAATCAGCGCACAACGATCGGGGTAAACCGAGGCCGCGCGCTCGATGAAGGTCAGCGGTGACAGCGACGAATAGTTGGCCGAGTTCTTGTCGAGGTCGGTCGAATACGGGCTCGAGGAACTCAATTGCCTTTCCATTTGGGTTTACGCTTTTGAATGAACGCATCAATGCCCTCGCGTGCATCATGCGAGTCCATGTTGCAGGCCATGCGCTCGGCGGCATAGGCGTAAGCGTCAGACAAATCCATCGGTAGTTGTTTGTAAAACATCTCCTTGCCTAGCTTGATGGCATGCGCGGATTTGGCGATGATTTTCTGCGCCAGCGCAAGCGTCGCCTGCTCAAGTTCGGCTGGGGGCACCACTTCGTTGACCAATCCGTACTGTTGTGCGATCTGGGCCGAAATAAAATCACCGGTAAGCAACATATGCATTGCCTGCTTGCGCCCCATGTTGCGGCTTAACGGTACCGCCGGGGTCGAGCAGAACAGGCCGACGTTGATCCCGGATACGGCGAAACGCGCCTCGTCAGAGGCTACCGCGAGATCGCAATTTGCGACTAACTGGCAACCGGCGGCGGTGGCGATACCATTGACCCGGGCAATAACGGGCTGCTGCAGCTGGTTGATCGTCAACATCATCTTGCTGCATTTATCAAACAGCGCCTGGTGGAACTCGCGTGCCTCGCTGCCGCGTATTTCCTTCAAATCATGACCGGGGCAAAATGCTTTACCGTTAGCCGCGATAATAACGACCCGAATCGAATCATCCTGGTCGATATCGTCAAGCGCGGTCTGCAGTTCAGCAAGCATCTCGCCGGATAGCGCGTTGTATTGCTGCGGACGATTCAGAGTAAGCGTGGTAATCCCGTTGCCGTCGTCACGCAACAGTATGGGTTGATCGACTACCGGGTCGGCTGCGGTACTCATAATCCTTTCCTCACTGAAACTTGTTCCTGATATAAATCGAAAAATAGTCCCCGTAGCGCTGTTGCAGCTCGGGAAGTTTCCAGTCCTGGCCGGTTACCTTACCCCGACATAACGCGCTGCCGCAATGACAATCGAGCGTGTAATCGTCGGAACGCTCCATCGAGTAATCATGGCACAACTCCTCGCCCGCCTTGATGTCGCGCATCGCCACGTAGACCACCTGGCCGCGAAATCCGACATTCGGCTCGCAGGAGTGATTGATAAATACCGACATGTCGGCAACCTCTTCGGCAGTGCGTGGCGCCAGGTAAAAATCGTCATCGATCTGCAGCGCCATGTCGCCGGCAGCGGCGGTCGCTCGTTCGAGTTCATCGCGGGTGATGATGTGACCGGCCTTGATCGCAACAATTTCATCCCTGGCAATATCCGCAATTGCGACCACGCCGCGCCCGGCCAGGGTATCCTGTCGCACCTCGATGCTGGGCGAGCGCCAGGTTTTCATTCCGGATTCCGGGCTTGATTGATGAGCCGTGAAGACAGATTTTTCATCGTCAAACAGGCAAAGGTAAACCGGTTAAGCCGGGTCCCGGCGCAAAGGTTGGCACATGCAATGGACACCCCCTCCGGCCCAGGTGAACATCGTCATATCGGGATCGTAGACCTCAAGTCCGATGGCACGCATTTTCCGGTTCAGGTCTTTTGCCACCAGGGTTGATAAGACCTTGTCATTTCCGAGCGCTACAACGTTACAGCCAAGCGCCATGGTTTCCTCGAATGTCGCCGGCACTATTTCGATTTTTTTCTGTTTCAGCCAATCGATAATATCGTCGTCGGTGGTTTCGAGGCAAACCGCGGCACAGTTTTCGGTCAGCATGCAAACCATCAGGTCAATGTGCACGTAAAAGGGATCGATGGGGGCAAACTTGATTTCCCAACCTTCGTCGATAAACCACTGCGCTACTTGTCGGGCCGCAGAACCCTCGCTGCGATGATCGGTATACCCGACCAGCGCGACACCCGGCTTGATAATATTAAAATCCCCCCCTTCAAAGTTGCCCATCGATACCATGTCGTAAATGGGAACATTATTTTCCAGGTAAAAACGCAGTGCGGGTGCGTATTCACCGCGACGCCTGGGATTGGCCAGTTGACAGATGACGGCACCGTAGGGCGTCATAAACGAAGAGTCTCGAGCATACACCTGCATCGGTGTGCCTTCGTCGACGGGAAGAAAATGACATTGGGTGCCGGCCTGTTGATAGGCATGAACCATTTCGGCATGCTGCCTTTCCGCCAGCGCCTGGTCATAAACCCGGCCCCGGCGCAGCGAATCGCGAACCAGAGAGCTGAATTCGGCGTTTTCAGCACCTAGCCAGCGGAAGGTATCAACCGGTCCCAGCAGGACGTCGAGCAGGGGCCCGGTTTCGGATTTCAGGTACCAATCGGTCATTTCCTGCGTTCCGCCGCCGATTTTGCGGGCGCGCAGGGGATTTCGCAGGGTTACAGGGTTACTGACAGGTGCGTTCATTGAATACTCCGGGCCGCGGCGCGAGGACTGGAGTATATTACCTGCCCGGTCGTGTCTACAAGTAACGGAGAATAGCAGGCCTCTAAGCGATGACGCTTAGCGCGAGGCTTCTCTGCAGGATCCCGCCGGTATCAGGTTTTAGCGGGGGTTTTGGCGGGGGTTTTGGCGGCTGGTTTACGCGCAGCGTAGGCCGAGTATCCAAGCGTCGAGCGCTGGTTGAGATTCTCGGCATATTCCTTGACGTAGGCGGTAACCGACTTGAGGCTGCCCGAGCGTTTGCCCTTGATTTCGGACGTGCCCTGGCCGATAACGTATTCGTACCACTCGCCCTCGGTCACACCCTTTGGAGGATCCGTTTTCTCGATGCTGGTAACCGGAAACTTGCGTACATTTGGTTCACTGTCGGATGAATCAGTCATATTTTTTCCTAATCCTGTGATAATCAGGCTGCGGCACGTCGACCAGGTTTGTATCGACTTTTCGCACCCTGTGACGCCGATTTTGGCGTTTGGCTCTTGCCCTTGCCTTTATGCTGGAAATGACGTTTTGGCTTACTCTTGTTTTGCGGTCGCCCGCGCTCTATCGGTTCTGCCTTGATCGAGGCATCAGGCTCATAGCCCTCGATAACGCGTTTGGGAATCTCGCGCTTGATCACGCGCTCGATATCCCGAAGCAGTTGCAGTTCGTCGACACAAACCAGCGAAATGGCTTCACCTTCGCGCCCGGCGCGACCGGTACGACCGATGCGGTGCACATAGTCTTCGGGGATATTCGGTAAATCATAATTAACCACGTGCGGCAACTGGTCAATATCGAGCCCACGAGCAGCGATATCCGTTGCCACCAGCACCTGTACCTTGCCCGCCTTGAAATCGGCGAGCGCACGGGTGCGCGCACCCTGGCTCTTGTTGCCATGAATCGCGGCCGCATTGATACCATCGCCTGCTAATTGCCCGGACAATCGATTGGCACCGTGCTTGGTACGGCTGAAAACCAGCACCTGCTGCCAGCGGTTAGAACCGATCAGGTGCGACAGCAGCTCACGCTTGCGACTCTTGTCAACGGGATGAACCAGCTGCCGAATCGCTTCCACCGCGGTATTACGCCGCGCTACCTCAACCAGGGCGGGCGATTTCAGCAAGCCATTGGCGAGCTTCTTGATATCGTCTGAAAAGGTCGCCGAGAACAGCAGGGTTTGCTTCTGGTCTGGAACCAGGGCAAGCAGCTTGCGGATATCGTGGATAAAACCCATGTCGAGCATACGGTCGGCTTCGTCGAGTACCAGTAATTCTACACTAGAAAGGTCAACAGATCTCTGGCCCACGTGATCGAGCAGCCTGCCCGGCGTTGCCACCAGGATATCGACACCCCGCACCAGCTTCTGTTTTTGTGGATTAATGCTGACACCACCAAACACCACGGCTGACTTCAGCGGCAGCCACTTGCCGTAGTTAGCAATGCTTTCCGCGACCTGCGCGGCAAGTTCGCGGGTTGGTGTTATTACCAGCGCACGTATCACCCGGCGGCTATTTTGTGGCGGTTTTTTTGCTGCCAGGCGCTGCAATATCGGCAGGGTAAAACCGGCGGTTTTACCGGTGCCGGTCTGGGCGCTGCCCATCAGGTCCCGGCCCTCCAGAATCAGCGGTATCGCCTGCGACTGTATCGGGGTGGGAATGCTGTAACCTTTTTCGGATACGGCGCGGACTAGCTCGGCCCTGAGACCAAGGTTATCAAATGACATTTTTTTTGAAATTCTCCAGCGATCAACCCGCCAGACACATTCGTGTAACTGGAACGGTCAGGGAAGATTTAAGTGCTTGTGAACGGGAAATCGCTAAGGATTACCGATTATTGGCAGGTGCAGACCGATCAGCACCCGAAAGACTGAGCGCAGCATACACGAAAACGCTCCCGATAGGTGATTTATATTTTAAACCCTCGTACCCATGCGGGGACCCGGGATTGCGCCGCCATCGAAACATCCCGGCTCGGGGGCCGGGATAACACAGCAATCAGCCATTGCGGAAACCACCCGGGCGCTTGCTAGTCGTTGTCCGTGAGCCCGGCGCCGGCGCCAGCGCGCGATGCTTCGGTGGCGGGCGCATAAGTCCTGAAGGCAAGTTCATCAATCATTTTAAAGGCTGCGCTATCGATTTGATAAGCCAGCGTCGACGGCATTTGTTGAGGAATCTCCAGGTCGTCGCGATAACAACTGACCGCGTCAACTACCGCTAGCGTCAAGTCGTCGCGATTACCTTCAATGCTGAGCCCATTCTCAAAACAGCTTACACGTACCCCGGACCAGGCAGTCGTAAACACCGTCTGGTGACAGCGGGCTGCCTGTCCCACAGTAGCGGCAAGTAACAGCGGGTAGGCGGTGCGACCCAGCTCGAATTGTGTACCTTCAAGCATCTGTGCCGAGCGATCGGCAAGCGCCGCACCCGTGATGACGGGACACAGCAGCTCACCACCGGATCGCCAGGGTTGAATGCTGCAGTCCGGAATAAAACGGCGGTAGTCCTGACCTTCGAGATTCTGCAGATGCGCGAGCATGATTTCGGGGCCCGGCAGGTTAAAGGCTGCGAGCCAGCGCGCTGCCTTGCCAGCCTCCTCGGCAATTCCCCAGTCAAGACCGCAGGCGCGCGCGGCCTTGCGCAGGTAGGATTCGGTTTCGGCGAGCGTGAGGTTATAGCTCACGGTGCCGCGGCGAGTAACTCGTGCGGGAAGGGTGCATCCTGGTACATGCAGATTCTTACCCAGCGATCCGAGCGCGGATCAAACCGGGTAGCACCAAAAAACGACAGCTTGCAGCGCAGGATATCGATCGGCAGCATGTCGGCCGCAATCAGGTTATCCTGGATTTCGGCGTAGGGACGTGAGGCCAGGTTTTGCACACGCCTTGCCGTGTGACGGTGTTCGGGTTGAGCCAACAGGAACTCTGCCGTGGTCGGCCCACCGGCCCATTTCTGCAATGCCGAATACATCCGCTTGATATCGCGACCAACGCCGAGCGGCAGTTCATATTCCGCGCCGGGCTCCTGGAAGCGCTCGCCCACTCGCGGCTCAAGTTTCTCCGCCGAGGTGTACCAGAAACGAGCGCGATTTTGCGGCAGGTCATAGTCAACATCAAGCGCCCAGCGACACTGCGATTCGATAATCTCCCGCAGGCGCGCAAGCGGCATTGCGCCGTCGATAAAAAAGCTTAAATGTTCGTCGGCGTCCATGCACTGCGTTAATCCATCAACAAGTTCGCCGTAGGGTTCGAGTAGCAGCGACACCAGCTGTTCCTGGCCTTCCAGCGACAGGTTTTCTTCGGCCCAACGATAAATGCGATCCCAGGGATGATCATCACGCAGCGATTCGGAACCGATATAGTCGGCCATCTGCGCGAGATCAGCGCTCAGCGCTTTCAGTTTTTCGACCTGGATTGGGTGTTCGGAATGCCATTGCGAAACGTTGAAGAGCGCGCGTTCGAACTGCTGCTTGAACACGTCGACCGCAACCGTCTCGGCTTGCGCCAGCGATCGCACCCTCGCGAGGGCTTCTTCGCGGGCCATCATCCAGTTATTGAGCAACGCCGGGTGATTGATCAGAAACGGCGCCATACCAAGCCCGGTCGAATTTCCGACGCCGATGCGGCGGCGCAAATCCGGATCGATGACGACTGCCTGATCGCCACCCTGCGCACGAGCAATATGCTCGACCAGGTCGATCGAAAACGCGCGCGTCAACCACACTGATAGCAGTTCTGCCTGGAACGGTCCGCTGACCTCGGGACGTTCGGCAATGGCCAGGCGATCGGCCGCACCGAATTTACCCGAGCCATAAACCGC
>CALZHS010000078.1 GCA_945787265.1 uncultured Gammaproteobacteria bacterium
CCGCCGTTAGTCATAGATGCCGATGCAGATTATCCGACGCTTGGGCTTTATGATGACTTCTGGTTTGCGATCTATCCGCGCCAGGGTGGCCGTGCCCCGGAACTCGATAATCTCGACCATTTACACCTGCTGGGCCGTTTCATCGGCCGTATTCATGCTGTCGGGCAGGCATTTCCTTTTCAGCACCGCATCAGGATGTCGGTAGATCGAGCCGGCGAAAATGTGAACTATCTGCTCGACGCTGGCTTTATTCCTTCAGACCTGGATGCTGCGTATCGCGCGATTACCAGCGAGATCCTGGCGGCTATCGAGGCACGCCGGCCGGATGTCAATCCCTACCGGCAAATCTCGCTGCACGGTGACTGCCACAGCGGTAATGTCCTGTGGCGCGATGACTGTCCGCATTTTGTCGATTTTGACGACGCTACTACGGGACCCGCAATCCAGGATCTCTGGATGCTGTTATCCGGGGACATTGCCAACCAGCAGCGTCAGCTGCTGGAGATCATCGAGGGTTACGAAATGTTTCAGCCTTTTGACCTTCGCGAACTCAAGCTGATTGAGCCGTTACGCGCGATGCGCGTGCTCTACTTCAGCGCCTGGTTGGCGCGGCGCTGGGACGACCCGGCTTTTCCGCTCGCCTTCCCCTGGTTTAACACCGAGCGCTACTGGTCGGAATACATACTCGAGCTCAAGGAATTACTGACCGGTTTGCAGCAGCCACCGATTACGATGCCCGAGGTATAGATTTAGCGCAAAAAAAAGGCCTCCGAAGAGGCCCGCAAATATTGCGCGATTAAATTGTAAGTCACTGAGACTTGCTCATCCTGAACAATCTCAACTGAGGTCGGGGTGTGTCGGTAATATTGCGAACAAACGCCAGACCCGAGGTCTTAACCAAACCAAAAAATCTCTAATTAACGGCGAATAATGAGACATTATTCGCAATAATTAAGCGATTTTGTTACTTAACGCCTGCAAGTATCACCTGAAATTGCAGGTAAAACATCACCCAAATGGGTTAAATTGGCGCATTTGTGGCATATTTGCAAACCAGTCTCGAAGACAACGATCCAGGCTCCAGTTCCATGCGTTCGACCTTTAAATTCGATCAATCCCTGCGTGACTTGATTTCGCTCAATCTAGGTCGGCATGACGTCGCCGAGATCGATCGATCTGACCGTAAACATGCTGCGGTTGCCTTTACCCTGGTCGATTGCAGCCAACCGGCCAACATTGCCAATATTCCGTATCTGGCCGACCAGTTCGAGCAGGCTGCTTTCATCCTGACGACCCGTGCGGCGAGGCTTTCCAGCCATGCCGGTCAGCGCGCCTATCCGGGAGGCAGGCTGGATCCGGGCGAGACGGTCGAGCAGGCCGCGTTGCGTGAACTCGAGGAGGAGGTCGGATTAAGGCTGGATGTGAGTAATGTGCTGGGCCGTCTGGATGATTACCCGACCCGTTCGGGCTTTGTTATTACCCCGGTCGTGATTTGGGGAGGAGTTAATCTGGATTTGGCGCCTAATCCCGGAGAAGTTGCCGAGATACATCGTATCCCGCTCGCTGAACTGTTGCGTGAAGACGTTCCAATCCTTGATTCGATCGCTGAAAGCGAGCATCCAGTGCTTAAAATGCCGTTGGGTGACGAATGGTTTGCGGCCCCCAGTGCCGCGATAGCCTACCAGTTTCGCGAGGTTGCATTGCTGGGTAAAAGTACCCGCGTGGGACACTACGAGCAGCCTTATTTTGCCTGGAGCTGAAATCCATGATGTCATCCTCCTCGCTTAGGTGTCATCCCCACCGTATCGTATTGACGAGGGTCATCGATGAGCTTTGCTGATTTCATAAAAGACAACCGCGATCGGTTTGCGCCCATGTTTGACCCGGTGTTAACCACTGAAAACACCGTTTACATGGAGCTGTCATCAACCAACAATGCCTTCGAAGGATTATCCGCAGCCGAAATCGACAGGACGGTATTCCAGGGGATCGACGATGCCGGCGCTATTGCCGGTGTTGGCGGTTACCTGGAAACTCGCACCGTCTACCGCGATACCGAACTGTTCCGGGGAGACGAGGATCGCTGTGTCCATATTGGTGTCGATGTGTTTATGCCTGCGGGAACGCCGATATATGCCCCGCTAGCCGGGGAGGTACACAGTTTCGCTAACCGCCAGGTGAGCGGTGATTACGGCCCGGTCATTATCCTGCGGCATCGGCTTGCTGATTTTGAGTTTCATAGCCTTTACGGTCACCTCGCGCTAGCATCGCTGGAGGGTCTCTACGACGGAAAGCCTGTTGCCATCGGTGAAAAAATTGCCGAAATCGGGGCGCGACCGGTGAATGGCAACTGGACCCCGCACCTGCATTTTCAGCTAATCCAGGATATGCAGGATTATCACGGCGACTATCCCGGAGTCGTGCGCCCGGCCGATCTCGATTTCTTTAAACGCAATTGCCCGGATCCTTCAGCACTGATAGTCGGATAAGGTCACGGAAAAGCTTGCGCAACAATCTGTAACCAAAACGCGCCGATGATTGCCATCACGATCGCGTAAGGCCAGTTCCAGAATGCGAGTTTCCAGCTCGGAATGCCGTAGCGGCCCTGAAATATCAGGGTGGTGCCGGACAGGGGATTTGAACAGGTACCGAGATGCCAGGCGAACAGAAAGGTTGCCGCGAGCAGGTTCGGATCGGGATTCAGCGACATAATCATCGGTGCAAAGCTCGAAATCATGATTATCGGGTGAATCCCGCAGAACGAGCACAGCAACATGATGGCCAGTACTTCAGCGGCGGTAATGGCATCGAACTGGTTGAAGGGATTTTCAAACACACCGTAAATGATCAGTGCCGAGATGCCCCCGGCGAGCACCCCCGCCGCGAGGAACAGGCACAATTCGTTGACGATCCTGGGCAGGCCATTCATCACATGAGCGTTAAGTCGGTCGATCGATCCGTGCATGCCATGGCGCAGGATGAGCACCGCGCAGGTTACCAGTAGCGCGCTGATCGCAATCAGCACCAGGATCGGGGTCGTTGGTAGCAGTTGCGACATCAGCACCACGGTAATGATCAGGATCGCCGGAACCTTAAGTGCGCTGAGGTGGGTCGGGTAACCGACAAAGGCTTCCACTTCCTCGGGATAACGGATGCGGGCTTCGAGATAAACGCCGATAAAGCCAATCAGCATAAACGGAAATCCGGCAACGATGATCCAGGGCAGACTCGCATCGCTGACATAGGTCAACACCACGGCCATGGCGGCGAAGAAGGGTGACCAGCTCGATACACCACAGAAGATCCGGGTAAAGGTCTGACTGCTGAAGCGCCCCAGCGGGTGCCTGCGATGGATACGATCGGAAATCAGGATCGGTGCCGAAATGTTGATAATCGAACTCGAGACGCTGAGCCCGAAAATCGTTTGCAGAAAAGCTTTTTTGCCAATCGGCAAGCTCTCCTCCTGCTCGGTTTCGGGTATCACCACCAGGCGCAGGAAACCAACTGCCGCGATCATCGTCATCAGGCCTGTATTAGCGCTGATCAATGCATTGGTATCAACGACAACCGCATGCTGCAGGGCATACACGATCATTGCAATGCCGATTAGCAGGATCAGCGAAACCTGGACTTTGAGCACGCGCGAAGTATCGGCAAACAATAACAACGCTGCCAGCCAGGCCGCAATGCCGGCGATCCACAGGGCATTGGTAGTAGAATCGAGGATATGTAATCCCGCCAGGATCGTGATAACGACCATCAACAGAATCAGTATTCCAGCTGTTTTTTGGCGGATGGGTTGGTCCGATTCGTTAATCTTGGTTCCAGGATTGATAATGAATTTAGCGCCAATATTACTCTAAACCTGATGCAGGCATTAACCGTTTTGGCTGGACTTCGGTCAACTGCTCTTTATACTGATTTTCGATACTAATAGAGCAGTCGTGATTTCAGGGAAGTCGATGCCATCCGAGCCACTCAATCGTAAACTTACCGCGATTCTATACACCGATGTTGCCGGTTATTCGCGTCTGACCGGTGGTGACGAGGAGGGCACCCACCGCCGGGTGATGGAGGTGCTGGATTATGCCAGCCAGCAGATATCGGATGCAGGCGGCAAGGTTTTACGCTATGCCGGCGATGCGATACTGGCAGAGTTTTCCAGCGCGGTCAGTGCCGTCAACGCGGCCATGGATATCCAGCGTGAGATGGCCAGGAAAAATCAGCAGGTCGCCGACGATAAGAAAGTGCAGATTCGTATCGGCATCAATATTGGCGATGTGATCGAAGACAGGGGGGAAGTATTTGGCGACGGTGTCAATCTCGCGGCCCGGCTCGAGGCGGCGGCGCCCGAGGGCGGTATCTGTATATCGGGTTCCGTGCACGAACAGGTCATTGGCAAGCTCAAGGAGAATTTTACTGATGATGGCGAGGAGCAGTTCAAAAATATCAGTCGACCGGTCCACGTATACCGGTGGATACCGGCACAGGATTCGAGCGTGAGCCTCGGCAATCCGGCAAAGCGCGGCTCGGAGAAACCCTCGATTGCAGTGTTGGCACTGACCAATATGAGCAACGATCCCGATCAGGACTTTATCGGTGACGGCATCACCGAGGATTTGATCACCGCCCTGTCCAAGATCCGTTCGTTCAAGGTGATCTCGCGCGAAAGCACCTTCTCCTACAAGGGGACTGCAATTGACGTACGCCAGGTAGCCAGTGAACTTGGCGTTCGCTTCGTGCTCGAAGGCAGCGTGCGCAAGGCAGGTAACCGGGTGCGCGTAACCGTGCAGCTCATCGATGCCGAAACCGGGCACCACGTCTGGGCCGAACGCTATGACCGCGAGATGGAGGACATCTTCGATCTGCAGGATGAAATGGTGCGCGTCATTGCCTCGGCGCTCGAGCCCGAGTTGAGCGCATTTGAGCGCGAACGGGCGGTTAGCAAGTCGCCTGAAAATCTCGATGCCTGGGAGCTGTACCAGCGGGCCTTGTGGTACATGTGGACATTCGAGGAGGAAAATATTCGCACCGCACTGGAGTTGTTTGAACAGTCTTCCGCGGCAGACCCTAAATTTGCCCCGGCCTATGCTTACTATGCCTATTGTTGCTATCAGTTCGTAATCCTGGGCCTTGCAGAAAACCCGGATGCATATTTACAGGAAGGCCTGGAATCTGCGAAGAAGGCATTGCAATGCGATGACAGGGATGCGATATCTTATTTTGCGATCGGCCGCATTCACATGATGCTGGGCGATCATGACGCATCGATCGCGGCACTGCGAAAATCGATCGAATTAAATCCCTGTTTTGCCCAGGCTTATCATGGACTTGGCTTTGCGCTGTCGCTCGCGGGTGAACTCGAGGAGTCCAAGCTCACCACCAGGCAGGCGGTTACGATGAGCCCGCGCGATCCGATGATGTGGGCATTTACGGTGGTGCATGCGCTTACCTACATCCTTAGCCAGGAATACGAAACCGCACTGGAATGGGCCAATCGTACCCTGCAGATTCCAAACGCAACCGGGTACTGGCCGCACGCCGTCAAGGCTTCCGCGTTAGCCAATCTCGGACGCATCGATGAGGCGAAACAGTCCTTTGCTCTCGCACTGGAAGCCAAATCCGACCTGTCGATTGATTTTCTGCAAAAAAACATGCCGACCAAGCACGCTGGAGGACTGGATCCCTATCTCGATGGATTGAGACAATGCGGTCTCGAATAACCTGCAGTTGTCGATTCAATGCAATAAGATGTCATCCCCGCTTTCGCGGGGATGACGTTGGGAAATGCGGGATGACATTGGGAAATGCGCAATGACGTCAGGAAATACGGAATGGCATCAGGAAGTCTGGGGATGATGCGTTATTCGGCGTCGCCGCTGCCGCGATGCATCTCGATCTGGTGATTGATGTTTTCCTCCTGCAGCAGCTTCTGCATCGCGTTGATGAAGCTCCCTGATTGCTGGTAGCCGGTATCGCGAAATCGAATAATTACCGCGAGTTCATCCGGATCGAGCATCAGGTTAAGCTGGCTCGTGGGTTTCAGTATTCTCCGGATTTCGTCCCAGTCGGAGATGCGGTCATCGACATCTTTCGACAGTGCACTATCGATGAATCCGGCGAGGCTTTCATCGATTTCGGGACAGGCGTTGCGAATATCCGGTGGCTTTTGATTGACCTGCATCTTTAACAGTTTGCCCAGCGTTCCCGCGCTGAAGGGCAGGCTGTTGGTTAACATGTGAAATGCCATCACGCCGAGTGCATAAATGTCGGCGCGCCCGTCGAGTAAATCCCCGTTGATGATTTCCGGCGCCAGGTAAGAGGGTGAACCCTCGATATTAACCTCCTTATCCTGCGGTGGTCCGGCGATGCCGAAATCGGTGAGCTTGATGTTGCCGTAAGCATCGATGACGATGTTTGATGGCTTGATGTCGCGATGCACGATGCCTTTGTCTCCGTGATTGTGCGCATACTGCAGGGCGCTAGCTACCTGGAACAGTATTTCACGTGTCTGCACGACGCTGAATGCGCCGGTTTCGTCGAGCATGGCCGAAATGTCCTGTCCGTGCAGCTTTTCCATGACAATGAAACGGGTCGAAAACTCGTCGATGACCTCGAACACGTTGACGATATTCGGATGGTTCAGGCTGGCAATGGTTTTCGCTTCCTGCTCGAAGCGATCAAGAAATTTGTCGTCGTAGGCCAGCTTGTACTTCAGCATCTTGATCGCTACCTCGCGCTCCAGCTCCTGGTCCCACGCGTTGAATACCGTCGCCATTGAACCTTCACCGAGCTTGCTGGTCAGCTCATATTTACCAACACGGTTAATGCCTCCGTTTTGTGCCATGCGGCTCGTCATCAGCTGCGACATGACATCGGAAAAATCAGGGTGTTTTTCGATTAATTCCTTGAAGTGCTGTTTATCCAGGTAGAATGCCGTAGTTTTTGACAGTGCAACAATGTCAGCCGAATAGGTCGAGTTGATCAGCAACGAGATTTCGCCAACCACCTCGCCTTTGTTCAAGACGATCCGGCTTTTGATTTCACCGTGGATGTCGGGAATCCGGACCTCGACCTTACCTTCGAAGATGAAGTAAATTCTAGTACCCATCTGGCCGGCCTCGATGACCATGTCGTTTTTATCGAATTTTTCGGTCTGCGTGTGCTGAGCGATATCGCGAACAATATCGGCATCGAGATCCTGCAGGATCTTGACGCCCGATAGTATTAACGCGATTTCATCGGTGTCGGACGGCGGTCAAGCCACCATCTAGCGTGTAGCATTGGCCGGTGGCAAAGCCTGCTTCGTCCGACGCCAGCCATGCTGCCAGGTTGGCAATATCCGCGGATTCGCCAAAGCGACCTGCCGGATGTCGCGACAGCCCATCGGTTTTTGCCGCGGCGGGATCTTTCGCAACCGCAAACGCGGCATCGGCCATGCCGGTCATGATCCAGCCGGGGCTAATCGCATTGCAGCGAATATCGGGGCCGTGATCGACCGCGATCGAGCGCGTCAGGCCCTGCACAAAAGCCTTGGAGGCGTTGTAAAGCGCAAGCCCGGGATCTGCTGTCGATGCCGAGATCGAACCGATATTGATAATCGAACCTCCACTGGCCATGATCGGAATGCAGGCACGACAGCTGAGGAAGACGCCCCTGGCATTGACACCCATCAGCGTCTCGTAATCTTGATCGGTTGTTTCGACCAGTGTTTTTTCAATCTGAATGCCCGCGTTGTTGACCAGCACTGAGAGCTCGCCAAACTCGGCTACCACGGTATCGACGAGGTTATCAATCTCGGACCTGTCAGCGATGTTGGTCGTCTGCCATAAGACTTCATCGGGTAAATCCTCCGGTCGTTCTCCGCGTCCGCAGGTCATGACGCGGGCGCCTTCGATAACAAATTTGTCGACGATGGCGCGGCCGATACCCTGACGGCCTCCGGTGACCAGGGCGGTCTTGTTCTGCAGGCGTTTCACAGGTTCATCTGCTGCACTTGTGCACTCAGACCACCGTCAATCACCCAGAGCTGGCCCGAGGCATAACGGGCCTCGTCGGAAGCGAGCCAGTTAACCAGGTTGGCGATATCTTCGGGTGTGCCGTAGGTACGCGTCGGGTGAACGTCACGAACCGCTTTTTTGAGCGACTCGATATCCCCCGATTCACCGAAAAAACTCTGCAGCATCGGGGTATCGACATAGCCCGGGCAGATCGCGTTGACGCGAATTCCCTCGGGCCCGTGGTCGCAGGCCATTGCGCGCGTCAACGCATGCACCGCGCCCTTGGTGGCGCAGTATGCCGCGAGCCCGGGATCAGCAATGTAGCCATCGTAGGACCCAAAGTTAATCACGCTCGCCCCTGCCGACTTGCGCAGCAACGGCAAAGCGAACTTGGAGGTCAGGAACATGCCGGTCACGTTAATCGCAAAGATGCGGTTCCATTCTTCGAGCGTCGTATCTTCGATTGTCTTTTCGATCTCGATGCCGGCCGCGTTGACGAGGATATCGAGTTTGTTCCATCGCCCGGCAAGTTCGGCAAAAGTCGACTCGCAAAGCTTTTCGTCGGTAACATCGTAGGCGATAAATTCCACCTGCTCGGGTAGCGTCCCGGGTTGCGACAAATCCGCGGCGATGACGAGCGCGCCCTCGCGAGCAAAACGCTCACAAATCGCGCTGCCGATGCCCCCGGTACCGCCGGTTACGAATGCGGTCTTGCCCGCAAGCGCCTGGTTCATGCGGCAGCCTCGCTGGCGCGTTTGTAGGCCTCGAGAACCAGCCCGTGAAAATGATGGACCGCGTGTTCGCTGGCACCGCTGCCCTCGATATCGACCATGTATCTTCCGGAATTGAAGGCCGGCGTATTCATGCCGCGCTGCACGCTCTCGACCAGGCTGATGTCTTCCGGTTGCAGCACTTCGTCGATAAACCTGAGCGCCTCTTTTTCAGTTTCATCGGCTTCGGTGGTTTCAAAGAAAAAGTCGAATTCCTCCCAGGTTTCCTGCTCGTTGACCGGGTAAAAGCGCCATACCGCATCAGTGTCATATTCGGCCATAAGAACCAGACTGCGTGATCGGTTACAGTCGCATTCGTGATGTTGTAGGCGCTGTTTTCACCCAGCCTGGCCTGGGCCATGTGACTGGAATAAATACCGTGCGTTTTAACCTGGTAAGTGTCCATGTCGATCATCGAACTGAAACCCTTGTGCGCAACCGGACAGTGGTAGCACTCGAGAAAGTTGTCGACTACGGCTTTCCAGTTTGCCTTGATTCGATAACTTAGGCGTGTTGCGAAGGTAAGGCTAGCGAGATCGGGCGCATAGTGCATGATCTCGTTGGCCAGCTCGCCGGACTGGGTGGATAGTGCGGTCGCCTCGGTATCGAGATTGACAAAAACCAGGTGGCAGAAGATTTCAATCCGCACCGGTTCCAGACAGATTTCTTTTTGATTGAAGTTCTCGAGGTGCTCGGAGCGCGGCGCGGTAACGAGAGTACCGTCGAGATCGTAGGTCCAGGCATGGTAAGGACAGGTAATGCGTTTGGTCTGGCCCTCCCCGGACAACAGCTCGTGGCCGCGATGTTTACAGACGTTGTAGTAGGCCCTGAGCTCGCCATTGCGGTTGAGCAGGGCGATGATGGGCTGTCCTTCGATGCTTGAAGTGACATAACCGCCCGGTTCGCGCAGCTTTTCCTCGTGGCACAGGAACTGCCAGCTGCGATGAAAAATCTGTTCGCGCTCAATTTGCAGAAACTTTGGGTCGACGTAACAACGGGTATTGATCGAGTGCGAGCGCAGTGGGATTTCATCATAGCGACCCTTGATTTGAGAAAATTCATCTCGACTCAGAATTGCGCTGGACACGATATTTCTCCCGCAGATACGGTGATAAAAACGGGCGAAGTCGAGGCGCTCCACCCACGCTCTCGGAAAAATAACATTACTAACCCATCAAGATATACTGATTCGCGACATTATATCCTTGAAAGATGACCAATTCTTGCGGCAGACTGCAAATTCATAACGGATAGAGACGCTCTGCGGGTGCAGATTGCGGCAACCCTGTCAGAGGTTCAGAATCAGCATGGCCGAAACCAGCTCACAGACCGGTAAAAAGCAGTGGAATTACATACCAGAGGTACCGGTATTGGTGTCACCGCTGTTCAGAACGCCTTTGGACGCCAGGGCGATCTTAAGGTGGTTTGTCAGGGGCTGGTTTCCCCTGTCGGAGCGAGTGATTATCCTGTTTCTATCGGTGCTGTCCTGGTTCTTTTTTCATCCTGCACTGGTGCGCTGCCAGGTATTCCAGTTCGACTGGATCGCGCAAATCTTGTTACGCAATCTAGCGTTGATGTTCCTCGTCGCCGGGGGGCTGCATCTTTACTTTTACGTGTATAAAAAGCAGGGCGATGATCGTCATTTCGATGCCAG
>CALZHS010000079.1 GCA_945787265.1 uncultured Gammaproteobacteria bacterium
AGGCTTGCGACGTTTCCTGGTTTTGGCGCGCATACCGAGCTCCCGCATTACTCCGAGTACACCCTTGACCCCGGCCCTGATTGCAACCTCATCAAAGCGCAGCGCTTCACCCGCTTCGTAGAGTAATACACCGATGCCGTTATCGTTTGCGGCGGCGCGGAACGAGCCCTCGAGCAGCTCAGCGTTCAGAATGACCGGTACACCAAAGGCGCGCGCCAGCGATTCGAGTTGCGGGTCATCGCGCAATTTCGCCCGAATCTGTGGCAGGTTTTCGCGATAGACGGCGCCCGTGTGTAAATCGATTATGTGGTCACAGTGGGGGATTATTTGCGTCATCAGCACGTTGGCAAGGCGCGAAGCCATGGAGCCATTCTCGGAGCCCGGAAATGATCGGTTCAAATCGCGGCGGTCGGGCAGGTAGCGTGATTTGGAGACGAAACCGTACACGTTAACCACGGGAATCGCAATCAGCGTACCCTTGATGCGATTGATAAATTTGTGCGACAGCAGACGCCGAATAATTTCGACACCGTTGATTTCATCACCGTGCACCGCCGCGCTCACCAGCAGTACCGGCCCGGGCTGCCGACCGTGGACAATGTGTACGGGCATGTTGACGCTACTGTGCGTGTAGAAGCTGGGTAACGGTATATCGATCGACTGACGGCTACCGGGTTTTATCGTGACACCGGCAATCTCAATGGCTGACTGCATTGTTTATATTGACTCTTAACCCTTGCCCCGGGTCCTGGTTTTGCCGGGTTGTAACTTTTCGAGATTGCCGATAATCAAACCGGCGACGTCCTTGCCGGTAGCGCCTTCGATGCCTTCTAGTCCGGGGCTGGAGTTGACTTCCATGACTACCGGACCGTGGTTGGAACGTAGCAGATCGACACCGGCAACATTTAAACCCATGATGCGTGCTGCCCTGACCGCGGTTGAACGCTCCTCTGGTGTGATTTTAATCAGGCTCGAAGCACCACCTCGATGCAGGTTGGAGCGGAACTCGCCTTTCGGTGCCTGGCGTTTCATTGCCGCGACTACCTTGCCGTCGATGACGAAGCAGCGGATATCAGAGCCCCCGGCTTCCTTGATGAATTCCTGCACCAGGATATCGGCTTTAACGCCCATGAATCCCTCGATCACGCTTTCGGCCGCTTTTTGCGTTTCCGCCAGAACCACGCCTATACCCTGGGTTCCCTGGAGTAGCTTGACGACCAATGGTGCACCGCCGACCATTTTAATGACATCCTTGATGTCGTCGGGCTTGTTGGCATACCCGGTGAGCGGCATACCGATACCCCGGCGGGATAGCAATTGCAGCGAGCGCAGTTTGTCCCGCGAGCGGCCGATGGCCACCGATTCGTTCAGCGCCACCACGCCCATCATTTCGAACTGTCTCAAAACGGCCAGCCCGTAGGCGGTTACCGATGCACCGATCCGCGGTATAACGGCATCGAAGCCTTCGAGTACCTCGCCCCGGTAGTGGATCGAGGGTTTGTGTGCCGCGATATTCATGTAGGCGCGTAGCACGTCGATGACAACTATCTTATGACCACGCTCCTCGGCGGCCTCGATAATGCGTCGCGAGGAATACAGTTTTCGATTTCTCGAAAGCAGAGCAATTTTCATTTGAATATCCGTTTATAAACCGTAAAGCTTGCGCGGTCTTAACCTGCCGTTGATATAGGAAGCCCCTGGGTCGACCAAAAAACGGTCCTCCATGGCCCGGCGTCCCAATAGCATGCGAAAACGCATAGTATCACGGTTGGTCAGCGTCATCTCAATAGGAAAAGCGATTTCACCGATGGCGACCTGGCTTTGAATGACGTAGCGCATTTCACGATGGCCGCCGGAATCCGTGACCTCGCGAAAGTCGAAAACCGGTGCGTGGCACTCGATTTCGAGTTTATCGTTAAGCTGGATCGGGTGGATCAGAAATCGGAGCATGTCGATCCCGTCTTTGTTATAGGGTTCGATTAAAAATGCGTGTAGCGCCGAGGTGCGGGCACCGGTGTCGACCTTGGCCTTGATCGCGGGCAGATTCAGATCAGGTAATGCGACCCATTCCCGCCAGCCGATGGTGGCCCGTGTCGAATCCGAAGTCAGTGAGGTCATGGAAATAGCCCTGCTTAGTCCAGCTCTGGCGTCTCGCGGCAGCGGTGGACCAGGTTCTCGATCATCTGGTCACAGTATTGCAGCTGCTCACGGCTGACGAATTCGTCAGGCTTGTGCGCCTGGTCGATGCTACCCGGTCCGCAGACCAGGCAGTTGATGCCGATACCATCAAACAGCCCGGCCTCGGTACCAAAGCTGACATTGTCGCCGATGTTGTCAATCGGGTTGATGACGCGGGTGTAAGCGATGACTGCCGACGCCGGGTCGGTATGCAAACCCGGGTAGGAAGAGGTTTCGTCGAAACGGATATCGCTATCGGGATAGCGGGTTCTCATGTCGGTAAGTAAAACGTCGCTGGCGTAATGCCTGATCTCGTGCATCAGTGTGTCGAGATTTTCCTGCGGCAGGTTGCGAATCTCGAACTCGAATTCGCACTGTCGGGGCACTATGTTGAGTGCAGTGCCGCCATTGATGGTGCCAACGTGGAAGGTCGAATGGGGAACCGTGTAACTATCATCGGTCAGCTGCTGCTGCACGCGGGTATTCATATTGCGGATAAACGCGATCAACTCGGCCGCGTACTCGACCGCGTTAACCCCGCTTGAGATATAGGCGGAATGGCAGGAGAGTCCGATCACCGTGACCCGGTACGATAATTTGCCCTTGTGGCCGAGTACCATGCTCATGTCAGTCGGTTCCCCGATCAGGCCGACACGCGGTTTGACTTCAAATCCTGCCATTGTATCGACCAGTTTCTTGGCGCCGAGACAGCCGATTTCCTCGTCGTAGGAAAACGCCAGGTGCAGCGGCATTTTTAATTGCCGGGCAGTCATCCGGGGCAGCCCGGCAAGCACACAGGCAATGAAGCCTTTCATGTCGCAGGAACCACGGCCTACCAGCCTTTTCTCCCCGCTTTTCAACTGGTAGGGATCGCTATGCCAATCCTGGCCCGTGGTCGGCACGACATCGGTGTGACCCGAAAGCATTACTCC
Organism: uncultured Gammaproteobacteria bacterium; assembly: GCA_945787265.1. Classification (GTDB taxonomy): domain Bacteria; phylum Pseudomonadota; class Gammaproteobacteria. Next base: position 3,111 of record CALZHS010000079.1, read on the forward strand.
ACCGATGTCATCGGGACCGATCGTCGCGTAGAGATTGGCACGACCCTGGTCTTCACTAGGCACCAGTTGCGAGTCGATAGCGTGATCTTCGAGAAGGTTGCGGACGAAATCGATCAGCTGCAGGTTCGAGGTTCGGCTGGTGGTATCGAAAGCGACCAGCCGAGCAAGAATTTGTTCGCTATTCATAAGGCTTCCCGACCTGGCTGCCACCCTCAAGGATCTCCCGGTACGCCATACGACGGCGCATCTTCCGGGTTGTAGGCGCGCATCACGTAAGCGTCGATCTGTGGTTCATAGATTTCCCAGCCTGTGAACATTTTGCTGATCGGATCGTCGTCCCAGTCGATACGCAACTCGGCCAACGGCCAACAGGGGCTGCCACCGATGAGCAAACCGGCCGAATGCAGGGGGCCGGCTTCGCCGCCGGCTTCAACCCCGGCTTTCAGAGCAGCCATTAGCCGCGCACCGAAGCTGCCACTGGATTGTTCGAAGGCCCGGGTCATCGCCGCGGGCACCAATTCGTTGTCCAGCAGGTTACCGGCGGCGACGCAGTGTTTACCCTCGGCCGAGCCGAAGCAGCCGAGCACGGCGTCACCGCTGAATAACCCGGTGTTGCCGCGATTGTCAATCAGGGCGAGTTGTCGGTACCTGATGTAAGGCGTGTTTTGCACCACGGCATCAATCGCCGCGCCGACCGCGACCCCGTCGTCGAGCAGCGCGAGCATGCGCGGACCCAGGCGCGGGTCAGTGATATTTTGACTCAGTGCTATACCCACGTCCGCCCGCCAGTGCAGACAACGGCTGCTGACACTGATACTGGACGAAGAAATAGCGGCGCCAAGCTGTCCCGTGTTTTCGTCCCAGGCGGCAATCGATAGTGTCATAATGTTCCCCGTTTGTTTACCGTTTCCAGGCGATAAAGAATCGCAGGTAGTGATCGGCAAAGGCGTTTAGGTGCGGATTCTAGCCGCCCCGTCCTGGTTGGCGAAGGATATCACGACCGGCGCTTAAGTCATCAGCGATCGGACGGGTTAGCAGCGCGCGGTGATTGCCAGTGGTGGTGATGATTAAAACCGTGCAGACGCACTGCCTCAATTCCTTTGCTGATCTATAATTTATAAACCAATCCGGTTGCCAAAAATATTTTACATGAGTTATAAATCCACTCAAACTGCAGTCACGAAACTCGATAACAGGGTTATAGCCATGATCAGAACAGGCCCGGAAATATCGCGAAACAAAAAGCGGAATGCCTGAGATGCCGACCCACAAACGTATTCGCATGTTCAATACAAGAGATACCTACCCCAACCAGGCGCTCGACAACGATCTGTGCCAGGCGGTGGTTGCCGGCAATACGGTTTACCTGCGCGGACAGGTCGGTACCGATTTTGATGGTAACCTGGTCGGGCTCGGCGACCCCGTTGCGCAGGCCGAGCAGGCAATGAAGAACGTCAAGCAATTGCTTGAAGAATCAGGTAGCGACCTGAGCCATATCGTCAAAACCACGACCTATATTACCGACCCGCGTTATCGCGAGCCGGTCTACCGGGTGGTGGGCAAGTGGCTGAAAGGCGTATTTCCGATTTCAACCGGAATCGTGGTTGCCGGGCTTGGGCAACCCGAGTGGTTGATGGAGATCGATGTCATTGCCGTGATTCCTGAAGATTGGAACGCTGTTGGGCAAGTAAAATGAATAAAACGGGGAGATCAATGAAACCGGTAGCCGAAGGTGAACGAATCGTCATCAATCTGGACGAAATAGAATTCGAACCCTTTATCAATAGTCGTGGTGAAGCCGATGGGCTTGTCTTTCAGCTAGATCGGGGCAGGCGCCTCGGCACCGGATTCCACATCTATAAGATGGAGCCGGGATACACCACGATTCCGCACCAACACCACGGCAACGAAGAGTTTTTTATCATCAGCGGCGATCTAACGGATAACGACGGCACGGTTTACCGTGCGGGCGATCTGGTTTTAATGAAAGATGGCACGCAACATTGTTCGTACACCGAGAATGGATGCGTGATCGTGGTCTATATCGAGGAGCCTGAAACCAGCGTTTAAGCTTCCTTGATCATACGATAGAGCTCGTCCTTTAAATACAGACGCAGCTTCTTGCGTTCCTCGAGATATTCATCGGAGGTGTTTTCGATACCGGTTTCGATGCGATGCACCTCGTGGTCGACCTCGTGGTATTCGTCGAACAGCTTCGCAAAATGATGGTTGGTCATTTTCAGATCGTGAATTCTGTCGCGGTGCTCGGGCAGCTCATGCACCAGGTCGTGCTTTTCAGTCAACATGGATCTGCTTCCGGTTATTGTTCAATTTTTTCGGCACAGTTAACGCAGTGCGCGGTAAAAGGCAGTAATTCGAGCCTCGCGGTTGGAATAGATTCGCCACATTTATCGCACTGAAAGTAGGTACCCTCTTCAATGCGCATTAGCGCAAACTTGATCATCTCCAGTTCCTGTTCCGAGCTGTTACCGAGTGATTCGAGCACCTCGTCATTTTCGCGCTCGCTGGCCTGTTCACTCCAGTCTGCCGACATGCCTTCATGCCGGATGTCCCTGTCGATCGCGTTGATGCGGTGGGTTACTTCCTGTTTCAATTCAATTAGTTTTTTCTTGAAGTCGTTCTCGTCCAAGGCAATGCACTCCCGATGTCAGTCTCGAATAACTGTAAAAGTTGCTTTTTTTGATATTCCAAGTATCGATAGATTACCGGTAAAAACCTTGATATGGAACAGGTTAGTAGTCGATCTGGACGTGCTCGGGTGACTTTCGCTGCGCGCGGCTCTCGAGCAAAAACACCACCAAACCACTGCAAATAATCAACCCGCTGCCGGTGAAGGATATCCAGTCCGGCCAGTCTCCCCACAGGTAAAAGCCAACCAGCAGCGCAAACGGCAGTGACGCGTATTCGAACGGTGCGACTGCCGGGGCCTCGCCCAGGCGGTAAGCCTGTGACATCAGGTAGCCCCCGAATGCCACCAGCACACCGCATAACAGCAGTAATTGAAACTGCAGCAGGCTGGGCCAGGACCAGGCGCGCAACAGAAAAGCGGTCGCACCACCCGCGCCGGTATCGAAGCGGCCGTCACCGATTGACAGGCCGATAATCGAGCTGATGACGATGAAGGCGAGCTGGATGTAAAACGTTAGCGTGCTCGCATTATCCTGTATGCCGAGCTTGCGCGTCATCATCGTCATCATCGCATAGCACAGTGCTGCCAGTACCGGTAACAGGCTGATCAGGTGGAACACTTCGCTGCCCGGGCGCAGCATGATAATAACGCCGATCATACCGGCAATGATGACCAGCCAGCGGGATAGTCCGACTTTCTCCCCGAGCACGGGTTGCGACAGCATACAGATAAACAGCGGGGCGGTATAAAACAGCGATACGGTCTCGGCAAGCGGCATGGCGGACAATCCGAGGAAGAAGAACATGTTGGCCAACACCAGCATCGAGCCGCGGATAAAATGCAGTACCGGTCGACGCGTTCTTAATGTCTTGAGACCTCCCTCGAGACGAATAAAAATGCAGACCAGTAACATCGCGAATAGCCCCCGAAGCAGCATGATCTGATGTAGCGCAAGGTCTGGGCTTAGCCATTTAATAATCGAGTCGCTCAGAGTAAGCAGGGCAAGCGCGGCAACCAGGCATAAGATTCCCTGGGTATTCCTGTTCAGCGTCTGCAGGTAACTCAAGCGAGATCAACCGGCAGCCAGGGCAACCCGGGCAGGGGAGTCATGATCCCTCGTATCCCTGTAACACGTTGACCGCGTTAATGCCGATCTCCTCTACCGCGTAACCACCTTCCATAACGAATAACGTGGGAAGCCCCAGGCTCGAGATAGTTGCGCCGTAGCGCTTGAAGTCATCGCTGGTGAGTTTGAAAAATGAAATTGGATCGTGTTCGAAGGTGTCGACTCCGAGCGAGATTACCAGTGCATCCGGTCCGTAGTTCCCGATTTTCTGACAGGCGTCTTCAAGCGCCGCGCCCCAGGTTGCGAAACCGGTACCCGGACCCATCGGGTAGTTATGATTGAATCCCTGTCCGGCGCCTTGCCCGAGTTCGTCGGCATAGCCCAGGAAATGCGGAAAGGCATCTCTGGGATC
>CALZHS010000080.1 GCA_945787265.1 uncultured Gammaproteobacteria bacterium
CGCCTCCGTGCAGGCGGCAAACCAGGTAATTATCGTTAAAAGCAGCGATAACGCCTATTTCAATCAGACCATCCGTACCCTGACCAGTCATGTCGACCCGGCGACGCGCTTCAAGGTCGTCGAGGCCTCGCAACTGGCGGATGCTCTATCCAGCCCGAACCCAAACGATTTCTATGTCGCACTGGGCCAGTCTGCAGTCGAGGCGGTCGACCAGCTCGGTTCCGGGACGAGCTCGATTAATGCCTACATAACGCTGGAGCAATACCACCGTCTGCAACCCGACGACGACTTGACCATCGTACTGGATCAACCCATGTATCGGTACCTCGCTTTTTGCAAGCTCATGCTCGGTATCGAGCGCGTCGGCATCATCGGCGAAAACGAAATCGATTTGGACCCTGAACAGAAGCAAATCCTGAGCGAATTCCAGCTGAAATTAAACCAGTACCGCGTAGACCAGGCCAATAAACTGCTGCCGGTACTGGCTGAACTACTAAGTCAAAACGACGCGTTACTGATGTTGCCTCGACAATCGATTTACAATCGCGACACGCTAAAAGGCGTGTTGTTGAGCAGTTATCGGAATCGAAAACCGGCCATCAGTTATTCGCCCGCCCATGTCAAAACCGGTGCGCTGGCATCGATCTTTTCCTCACCGGTCGACATCGGCAGGCACCTGGCGCTATTACTGAACCGAACGTTTAACAAACAGGCGCGCACCGACAGCCCGTTGGAGTTTCCCAGGTTTTACACTATTGCAACCAATTTGCGTGTTGCGAGTGCCCTGGGTATTGATCTTCCCGGTGAGCACGAACTGCGATCCGGAATAGACGATTTGCAACCATGAAACGCCTTGGCATCAAGTACCAGATTCTGCTGATCACGCTTATTCCGGTGTTTCTTGCCGACCTGTTCTTCACCTATCAACACATCAATGGCAGCATCGAACAGGCTAATCAACAGCTACAAAGCCGAGGCCAGATAATCGCTCGCCAGATTGCCGGTGCGTCGGAGTTCAACCTGTTTACCGGAAACGACAGTCAAATCCAGTATTTGCTGGCACAGACGGTTGGTAGCAACAATATTGTCCTGGCCTCGATTTTCGACCGCCAGGGAAATCTTGTTACAAAATCGGTCTCCCCCGATTTTCAACAATCGGATATTGCAGACTACTACTACTCTTACCAACCTATCCTTTCACAAAGCATCGAGCACCCGGATGTATTTGCACCAGATGTTGACGACGCGCGCAAGACCGACATTCTCGGCTGGGTGCACCTGTATATCTCACGCCAGCAGTTACAGCAGACTACCGGCCTGATCATTGCCGATTCGGTCGTGTTTTTTGTATCAATTCTGATGATGGCCGTGATTTTAACCGTGATTATCAGCCGCAGGATTACGCAACCGATTTTTCGAATGATGGCGCACCTGAAGCTGGTGGAAACCGGCCAACTCGGCAAGACGATTGAACCGATAGAGCCGAATGAGATAGGCGCATTACAACAGGGTTTCAATCGTATGACGCACGCCCTGCTGGCTAATCGTCGACATTTGGATCGAAGGATACAGCAGGCGACCCAGCAGCTTAACGAGGCAGTATCGAGTCTTGAAACAAAAAATCGTGAGCTGGGACTGGCACGAGACGAAGCGCTCAATGCCGATCGAACCAAGTCCGAATTTCTAGCCAATATGAGTCATGAAATCCGAACCCCGATCAACGGTATCAAGGGATTTATCAGCTTGCTGAGCCAGTCGAAACTTGACCAGTCTCAACAGCGACATGTCGATATTATTCTGAAATCCACCACTGACCTGACCAACATCGTTAACGAAATCCTGGATTTTTCGAAAATGGAATCGGGCAAACTACATATTGTTAAAGAGAAATTCGATCTTTTCGAAGTGGTCGAGCAGACCCGCGACATTCTTTTTATCAACGTGTTACCCAAGAATATTGATCTGAATCTGGTCATTTACAGTGACACGCCACGCTGGGTTGTTGGCGATAAACTGAGACTAAAGCAAATCCTGCTAAATCTCATCGGTAATGCGATCAAGTTCACCGATCGGGGTCGCGTGGTCATAAAGGTCAGTCTTAAAGACCGGCGTTTCGATAAGGCCGATATTGAAATTGCCGTTGAGGACAGCGGCATTGGCATATCCGAGCAAGACCAGCAATCGCTGTTTCAGGCCTTTAGCCAGGTTGAAAGTTCCGCCACGCGACGCTTCGCCGGTACCGGCCTGGGCCTGGTTATCAGTAAAAACCTGGCCACGCTGATGGGCGGCGACATTTCAATGGTTTCAACACCGGGTGAAGGCTCGAAATTCACGCTGATTCTGCCTTTCGAACTCGAAGACCGGGCCCAGGACGACAACGCCATCACGATCGAAGACTGCAAGGCCATGATCTTCGCTGCCGATAAATATTGCCTGATGGAAACCCGCACGCTTTTCGATCGTGCCGGTATCAACACCGAATCTCACCAGATCGATAATAAACAGGGCAGCGATCCGGTCCTGAAGTGCATCCAGCGTAATCTCGCCCATGTAGATTTACTGGTTTTTGATTTACGGCACCTGAGTATCGATCTCGAAAAAGTCATCGCCCGGGTCGCCAGCGACAGGCTGCGCGTCATCGTCATGGACTATGATGAAAGCGCCCGATCGCCGATTCGGCCCGGCAACGCAGAATTCGTTTCGATCATTAACACCAGCCAGGTTATTGCCCAGATTGTTGCCCGCACAACAGGCAATTTAGCCGAGCAGACGCCGGCCGAACGCAAGCCGGAAGTCCGCAATAAAAACGTGCTGCTGGTTGACGATAATCCGGTAAACCTGAAACTTGCGAGTGAGCTCATTCGCCTATGGGGACACCGGGTTGTTGCGTCCGAGAGTGGAATTGAGGCGCTGCAATATTACCGGAAACAGGCATTTGACCTGATCATTCTCGATATACAGATGCCTGATATCGACGGCGTCAGTCTGTTACGCATGATGCGCAGGCAAAACCCGGCGGACAGGACACCGATCATCGCCTTGACGGCAAACGTCGTAAACGACGAGGCTGGAAAATTGATCGAACAGGGTTTTGACTATTTTCTTGGCAAACCACTCGACGAGGAAAAGTTTCGCAGCTTGCTCGACAGTGAACCGCGTCGACAACTGTCCGATACGGTAAAACCCGGGCTCGGGGACTCAAATCCGGACTGCTCGGTAGACTATGCGAGATCGTTAGCCCTGTCGGCTGACAACGAGTCTTTGCTCAAGCAGATATTTGAAATCCTGCAGCGCGATATTCCGGATCAACAGCTACAACTCGAAAACGCCCTGGCGCAGCTCGATCAGGACAGGCTTGCAGCGATTGCGCACAAGCTTCACGGGGTTACCTGCTATGCCAGCCTGCCGCGCCTGCAGCGCAAGATAGCGGGTTTCGAGAAATCCCTGTCAAGCAATGGTAACGGGTCGCTCGATCAGTCGGTACAGATACTGAATACCGAGCTAGGTGCCGTGAAACGGGAGGTTGATCGCTACCTCGAGCAAATGGAGGCGAACGGCGTACCCGGCTAGGACTCGAGCACCACCATCGCGACCACGTAATGTTTTTCGTCCGATAGCGAAATCATTGCATTTTTGATTTTCAGGCGGGATATCAGTTCAGTCGCGCTGCCGATGAATCGAAGCTGAGGTTTCCCCTGTTCGTTGCTGTCGATCTGGATTGAATGGAATCCAAACTGTTCGCCGATCCCGGTTCCGAGCGCCTTGGCAGCCGCTTCTTTCGCGGCAAATCGCGTTGCCAGATAATTATTCGACTGGCGGCGTCGATCGAACTCCACGAGTTCATCATCCGTCAAGATACGGCGCGCAAAACGTGCACCAAACTTCGAACTCAATTTTTCGAAACGGGCCGTTTCCGCAATATCAACTCCAATGCCGACAATCATGATCCCCGGGCTCTCGCGTCTAGTATCAGTCTTTTAATATCCCGAATCGCCTGCTCCAGGCCCAGGAAAACCGCATCGGCAATAATGGCATGCCCGATATTCAGTTCGGTTATCTGCGGATTCGCCGCGATCGGGGCCACGTTATGTCGATTCAGCCCGTGACCGGCATTGACCTGCAAACCTTTCGCATACGCGTAGGCCGCCGCCTCGTTTATTATTTCGAGTAAACGCAATCTTTCGTCTCCGTCCGCATCCGCATAGTGTCCGGTATGAATCTCGATGCAGGGCGCACCGCATTCGATTACGGCGTCAATCTGTTCCCGACTCGCGTCGATAAAGGGTGATACCCGGGTTCCGACTTCTGCCAGGCGAGTACAGGCCGTCCGCACCTGTTCAACCTGGCCGGCGACATCCAGCCCGCCCTCGGTGGTGAGTTCTTCGCGCTTTTCCGGTACCAGGCAGACGTCTTCAGCCCTGAATTCGGTCGCAAACGCGATCATTTCGTCGGTAATGGCGATTTCAAGGTTGAGCTTGGTATTGACCACCTGCTTGAGCAGGAGCGCATCACGCTCCTGTATATGACGTCGGTCTTCTCGCAGGTGAAAGGTGATCGAATCCGCCCCCGAATGTTCGGCCACCTGGGCTGCATACACGGGGTCGGGGAAACGCGTGCCGCGGGCCTGGCGCAGCGTTGCGACATGGTCGATATTAACACCCAGGGTTACCGTGCTCGTCATTTTCGTTTCATCATTTCAAGATAAACATCGCGCGATTTTAGCGTTTTTCCATGCAAGTTAAAGTCAATAGTACTCCGCAGGGCCGTTTTAGCGAGGTGCAGTACTCCCGGTTTGCCGTAATCGCCCGTGGACCAGTCGATCACGACCTGTCCACTCACCGAATCCCTGGCAGAGTTCGGGCAGCTGATAAATCCGCTATTGATCACGAACTGGTAAAAAGCTTCTGCCCTGATTTCCTGGCCGCTCGCCGCATCGCGAGACAGTTCCGGAAAATACCCGAGTAGCTGCATCAATTCGAGTTCAAACCTGCGTAGTTCGGCCTCGCCGATTTCACCCGTAGAATGCTGCAACAGCAACTGGTAACTGGCGAAAACATCTGGGTTAGCTTCTCCCTGCGGCAGAAGTGCAGCCAGTAATTCATTCACATATAACAACGCCAGGTAGTTTTTTTCATCGACCGGCAGTGGCTGACCCTCGATAGCGATCAGGGTTTTCAGTTCCTGCCTGCCCGTCCAGCTGATGCTCAGCATTGTAAAGGGCTGGTAAGGTGCTTTTGCCGGGTTACGACGCGCACCCCTGGCAATAGCGCGAATACATCCATGGTCCCGGGTAAAAAAATCCAGCATCAGGCTTGTATTCTGCCAGTCACGCCGACGCAGAATAAAAGATAACTGGTCACTAACCCTGGCTTCCATCCGAGTAGCCAAAAGCCGCCAGTGACTGTTCGTCATCAGACCAGTCCGTGCGCACCTTCACCCAGAGCTGCAGGTACACTTTTGTGTCAACCAGCCGTTCTATATCGGCGCGCGCCATCGATCCTATTTTTTTCAGCAGGCTGCCGTTTTTTCCGATGACAATCGCCTTCTGCGACTTGCGCTCAACCCAGATGGTTGCCGATATACGCGTGATATCAACCTCCTCGATATAGTGATCGATGTTAACCGTAATCGAATAGGGCAATTCCTGCTTAAGCTCGCGAAACAGCTTCTCGCGTACAATTTCTGCACAGATAAAACGCATCGATTTATCGGTGAGCTGATCGTCCGGAAACTGCGGTACGGCAACCGGCAAGCGCGCCACTATCAATTGTTCCAGGCGATCGAGGTTATCCCCGGTCAGTGCCGACACGGGTATACATTCAAAATCAGGTACCTGCTGCGAGATTTTCTGCATCAGCGGCAGGCAGGATTCACGACTCTGTTGGTCTATCTTGTTGAGCACAACCAGCACCTTGCCATAGTTCGCCACGCGCTGCAGGATCTTTTCATCTTCGCTGCTAAAACTTGATACATCGAGCAACACGCAGATCAGGTCGGCATCGTCGAGCATACTGATTGCAGCACGATTCATGTAGCGGTGGATTGCCTTTTTATTGGCATCATGCAGTCCGGGGGTATCGACGAAGATGCACTGGTATGTCTCGGTCGTCTTGATACCGAGAATCTGATGTCGCGTGGTTTGCGGTCGATGCGCCGTGATGCTGAGCTTCTGCCCGACCAGTGCATTCATTAAGGTCGATTTGCCGGTGTTAGGCTTGCCAATCAGTGCAACATAACCACAGCGAAACGCGTCCATTATATTTTCAGCTGATTCAGTATTTTCTGCGCAGCCTGTTGCTCCGCTTTCTTGCGACTCGAGCCCTTGCCCTCGGTTTGCATATCGAGGTCAGTAATTTTACAGCTGACGGTAAAGACCTGGTCATGAGATTTACCGGTGGTTTGCTCAACCTGGTAATGGGGCAGCTGTTTCTTGTGCGCCTGCAGGTATTCCTGCAGTTGGGTCTTGGGATCTCGCAGATTGGCGCCTTCATCGACACCCTGCAACTGCGCCTCGAAAAGGCGCAAAACCGTGGTTTCGGCCTGTTCGTAGTCGCTATCCAGGTAAACGGCGCCAATGAGTGCTTCGAGGGCATCAGAAAGTATCGATGCGCGGCGATATCCGCCACTTTTCAGCTCCCCGCCACCCAGGTGAATATGATCTCCCAGTCCGATTCCCTTGGCGACCTGCGCCAGGGTTTCTTTTTTCACCAGGGAAGCGCGCAAACGACTCAGGTCTCCCTCGTCTGCATCCGTGAAGCGCAGGTAAATATGATTTGAAATAATCAGGTTGAGAATGCTGTCGCCGAGAAACTCGAGGCGTTCATTGTTACTGCTGCGCGAGTAGCTGCGATGGGTCAGCGCCTGTTCCAGTAAATCCTGCTGCCTGAATTGATATCCGGTAAGTGCGCAGAATTGTTCTGCATTCACCGATCAATCACTACGCTTTCAACGAAATGGGCACCGATAAACAGGGGGCCAATATAATTATCCTTGACTTCATAGTCGACGGTTACCGTGGTTTTGCCGTCCTTGCGCACCATCTTCACATGATCACGCCGGATGGACCTGACTTCATTGATAAAAAGACGTTTTTGCAGCGATAACCAGATCGCTTTCTTGGATTTCGGATCCACCTGCGTGTCTTGTGCCAAACCTTCTAATGAAGACTTAACTTGCATATTGCCGTAAAACATCGGGAAGACCTTGAAAAACATTATCAGTAGTATTGCGAAAA
>CALZHS010000081.1 GCA_945787265.1 uncultured Gammaproteobacteria bacterium
CTTCCCGCTGGAGTGCCTTCAGGTGTGCGCCCGAATCGAGGACGGCCACCGCAATCGGCGGCATATCTTTTTCGTGCGCCGCATCAAGCACCGCAACAATCAGCTTGTTGGCCTGTTGCAAAGTCAGTTCTGTCAACCTGTTCCCCCGTGTGCGCAGTTCAAGCGGCAGTATACCTGTTTAAGTCGAGCCGATAGCTCCGTATCTGATTTGCTAACTCCTGCGAACCTATACGGTCCCCGCAATACGAGTAAAAAGGTATACTGCCCCGGTATTCCCGAGTAGATATTAATGAGCAACTTTTCATACGAGTTCACGCGCGCGATCACGCGTCTGCCGGCACCGAGTATTGTGCATGGGCTCAGGGCAGAAGACCTGGGTAATCCCGATCATGATCAAATGTTGAAGGATCATGCGCATTATGTATTGACGCTAAAAGAGGCAGGGGCCAGCGTTACCGAACTGCCGACGCTCGAGGCCTACCCGGATTCCGTCTTTGTCGAAGACGTTGCGCTTTGCCTGCCTGAAGTCGCCGTTCTGATGCGCCCGGGGGCGCCGTCCCGGCTGGGTGAAGTCATCGAAATGGCGCCGGTGTTGTCGGGCGTTTATGACCAGGTACTCGAGATTAAGGGGCCTGGTTTTATCGAGGGGGGCGATATTTTAATGACTGCAAAAGAAATTCTGGTGGGCCTGTCGTCCCGAACCGATAAGGCGGGCGTCGCCGAACTTGCTGAAATGGTCAGTAGATGGGGTTTTAAATTGCGCGAGGTGACGACACCCCCGGGCGTTTTGCATTTCAAGACGGACTGCTCGCTACTGGATACGGAAACCATCCTCTCGACTAAACGGCTGGATGCCACCGGGTGTTTTGAAAACTATCGCGTGATCCACACCGCTGACGGTGAAGAAGCCGCTGCAAACTCGATCCGATTTAATCATCTGGTAATAATGCCAGCCGGGTTTCCCCGAACCCGCGACCTTCTTTTGAACGAAGGTTACGAAGTGCGTGAGATTAACAATAGCGAATGCGCCAGGCTGGACGGCGGTATGTCCTGTCTTTCATTGAGATTTTAACGAAACCGATTAGTACTCGCCGTGTACTGCTTAATCCGGGAAGTCTAACAGGCGATCTTCAGGCAACGCTTAAAGTCAGCCTCTTTAAATCACTGGAGCATCGATGGATTCGGTAACCAGTTTTGCAAAATGTTGCTGTACCGGATCCCAGTAGGGCGATAACACGCCGCCGTCAAATCCTTCTGAGCAGCGGCCGTTTTGCATGCGCTCGATGATGCCGATATCTTCACGGTTGAGATCGTGCCAGTTGTTGACAACATGCTCGCGGGCAGCACGGTATTTTTCCGCGGTTGCAGCGTCGCCGATAAAATACAGCGCGATGGTTTCGCGGCATTTTAAAGCTCCCTGCGGCCAGGCGATGAATACGTCGACCTGGTCGGGAAAAATCTCGAAGGCGAAGTTGGGGAAGAGTACGAACCAGTCGCCCCGATTTTGCTTCTCCACCGGCAGGTTAGGGAACCAGGGCAGTGCGCCGCCACGCGCGGGATCAGCCTGTTGAAATTCATAGCCGCATAACAAAACTTTTTCGTCAAAGCTTGGCGCTTTGCGCTCATCCATGCCGACGAAATCGTTTAACCAGGGATGGCAGGAAAACACGTGATAGGGTTCGATAAAGTTCTCGATCGGGAGTTTCCAGTTGGCGTTGATGTCAAACTCCATTGATTCACTGAATACCAGTGCATTCAAATCATAACCGTCGAGTTGACGCGTAATCGCTGCGATACAGTCGGCGAAGTCGTCGGCTTCACCTCCCAGGTTGACAAAGATCCAGTCGTGCCAGGTAACGCAACGAACTTCAACCAGGTCGGCGCGGTGGCAATCTAACGCATTGACGTCGTGCTGCTCGCCGCCGTGAAAATGCGGTCGCGCGATCAACTGGCCCGACAGGCTGTAACTCCAGGCGTGATTCGGGCAGATGAATTTTTTGCTGTTACGGGGTTCAGTCACCAGCTGGGCGCCGCGGTGACGACAGACATTATGAAAGGCGCGGATACTGTGGTCCTCCGCCAGCACCAGCACCACCGGCTGCCCGGCAACTTCAACAGGTTGCATATCACCGGCCTTGCCGAACTGATGCATAAATCCGGCAAATACCCAGTTGTTGCGAAACACTGTTTGTTGCTCGAGTGCAAAAAAGTCGGGGCAGGTATAGGCCAGGTTGGGTAATCCCGAGGCTTCAGCTACTGGCTTGTCGAGACGGCCATCCTGCACCTGTTGCAGAAATTCACGCCGAACCTGTTGCTGAATTGCGGTCAATCGGGACATTATTGTGAAAATATTGAATAGTTATTTTGCAATAATGAAAATTTATTGATATTTTTTCATTTTATCAAGCGATTTCTCCCTGAGCCGGCTTAGATGTACGAGCAATTGATGCAACCGCTGGACCTGGGCCCAACCCGGGTGCGCAACCGGATTTTTAATCCGCCGCATGGAACCTCATTGAGCCACCATGGTGTTGTAACCGATGACCTGGTTGCTTATCACCTGAGCCGTGCACGCGGGGGTACCGGGTTGATCATACTGGAAGGTATGACCGTGCACCCGAGTTACGGATTTGAAGATTCTTTTCTGTACGCCGGTAGCGATCGAATCATCGAGGGTTTAAACCGGCTCGCACGGAGCTGCCGCGACGAGGGAACACCGGTATTCGGCCAGCTGTTCCATGCCGGGCGGGGCGTCCGACTCAGCCACGATGGCTCGCGACCGCTGAGTTACTCGGCCTCGGATGTGCCCGATGAACGCTACCGCGTGGTGCCGGTATCCATGCCAAACGACATGGTGTGGGAATTTATCGAGAGTTATGTCGATGCTGCCGGGCGCCTTGCCGACGCCGACCTGGATGGTGTTGAAATACTGGCCAGCATGGGTTACCTGATTCCCCAGTTTCTGAACCCGGAGACCAATCGTCGCAGCGATGAATTCGGCGGTGACGCCGAAGGGCGTATGCGTTTCCTGCGCGAGATCATTTCCCGCAGTCGCGCGCGCATCGGTTCCGGCAAGACCCTGGGTGTACGCGTAACCCTCGATGAAAAAACCGACAGGGGATTGCCAGCCGAGGCAATGATCGAGATTTGCCAGAGCCTCGAGGCCGATGGTCATGTCGATTATTTCAGCGTGATTTCCGGTTCTTCGTCTGCGCCCGATGGCTGGATTCACGTGTTTCCGCCGATGTCCGTGGCGCCGGGTTTTGTCGCAGACGATGCCCGGCGGCTGAAACAGGCAGTGAGTAAACCGGTGCTGGTCGCGGGCCGGATTAACCAGCCGCAGCTGGCTGCCGAGGTACTCGAATCTGGCAAGGCAGACATGGTGGGTCTGGCGCGCGCGTTGATTGCCGACCCCGAGTTTGTCAACAAGATGGCAAGCGGCAGGGCCGAGGACATTCGCGCCTGCGTCGGCTGTAACCAGGCTTGCGTGGGCCATCGACTGGCGCATTTTCCAGTGTCCTGTATTCAGAACCCGGTAAGCGGGCGCGAGCGCACGATGGGCGAACTGAAGCCAGCGCAATCGAGCAAAAAAATTCTCGTGATCGGCGGAGGCCCCGCGGGCATGAAGGCCGCGGTGGTCGCGGCCGAGCGCGGGCACCAGGTAGAGCTCTACGAAAACAGCACCCGCCTGGGAGGGCAGGTTAACCTGGCCGAGGCCTTACCGGGTCGTGCCGAATTTGGCGGCGTCACGACCAATCTCGTCCATGAACTGGATTTGGCGGGGGTCAAGGTAACTTTGAATTCCCAAATCGACGAGTCCTCGCTGCGCGATATCGAGCCAGATCACGTTATCATTGCAATCGGTGCTCGTACCAGGCTGCCGGAGGTGGAGGTCGACGGGGTCGAGATGGTTGACAGCTGGTCGGTGATTCGCGATGACGTGAAACCCGGCAACAGCGTGGTAATAGCCGACTGGTCCTGTGACTGGGCCGGACTCGGGGTGGCCGAAAAACTGGCCCGCGCCGGCCATTACGTGCGCCTGTTATCGGGTGGCTGTGTCGCCGGTGAATCGATCCAGGCGATCGTGCGTGACCACTGGATCGGGGTGCTGCACCAGCTCGGTGTCGAAATGATCCCCTATGCGCGTTTTTACGGTGGCGTTGACGGCAGTGCCTTTTTCCAGCATATGACCGGCGGTGAAGCCATGGTCTTCGAGGACGTCGACACGATAGTCAGCTGTTACGCCTCACAGGCGAACCATGACTGTGACTGGATTGCGGAAATCGACGGTTTGAACGTGTCTCTTATCGGTGATGCGATCTCGCCGCGCACCGTCGAAGAAGCCGTGCTTGAGGGACTGCGACTGGGTCGGAGCATTTGAATGACGGCAAACGCGGCACTTTCCCAGGATCATGCGTTAGCCGATCTCGGTAATGACATCAGGCAACTGCGCAAGGTGCGAGGTATTACCCTGCAACAACTGGCGCAGGCAACTGGCAAGTCGGTCGGATTCCTGAGCCAGGTCGAACGCAACCTCACCAGGCCTTCGGTCGCAGCCCTACAGGATATCTCCGAGGCGCTGTCGGTACATATCGGCTGGTTTTTTCCGGAAGATCCAGCAGGCTCACCCGAGGAGCGTGAATATATCGTGCGCGGTCAGAACCGAAGGCGTTTAACCTATTCGGAGCTCAGCGGAACCGAGTATCTGGGGCTGCACGATTCGCTGCTGTCGGCTAATCTGAACGGTAACCTGGCGCTTGGTTTATCCCGTTATGAACCTGGCGCCTCGACCGGTGATGATAGTTACGATCACGACGGCGAAGAAGCCGGTTTGGTACTATCCGGCACGCTCGAGCTAACCATTGACGGGCGGCGGTATGTTCTCAATGCCGGCGACAGTTTTTCCTTCAATAGCCAGTTGCGGCACCGCTATGCTAATCCTTCCGCTACCGACGAAACCGTCGTGGTCTGGGCGAATACACCGATCACCTTGCGCAAGTAGCCAGGCGAATCAAGCTGGAAAGCCATCCAAATGATTGCGTAAATTCAGGCCTGCGTTAAAAGATGGATATTCCTGCCAACCTGTTACCGTGGTTGCGGCCGTGGTGACCGCACCCTGGTCCAAGATCTTAGATAACGAAGCGCAGCATGTTTACCTGGGCACCATCGTTGCATTAAGCCTGGTATGGGTGATGCGTGGGGGTATCCAGGAGGGTTTGAATTTTCACCTGCTGGGAATGACGCTGATGTGCCTGATGTTCGAGTGGCAGTTCGCGCTCATTGCAGCGAGCCTGGTGGTCGCGGTAACGACGATGGTTGGATCGGTGGGTTGGACCGCCTTTGGTTTCAACGTGTTGTTGATGGGGGCGTTACCCGTTCTGTTTACGCGCGTTTGCCTGTATCTGTGTCAGCGCTGGTTACCGCACAATTTTTATATCTATGTTTTTATTAATGCTTTCCTCGTCGGGGGGTTATCGATCCTGCTGGTCGGTGCCATGTCGGCCTGGATCCAGTATGCCGGCGATATGCAACCTGCCGGCACAATTTACAGAAACTTTGTGCAGATTTTACCCCTGTTGATGTTTGGTGAAGGCTTTATCAACGGTGGCGCCATGTCGCTGGTGGTGGCATACCGCCCCCGATGGGTTGCGACGTTTCACGACCACTGGTACCTCCAGGGTAAGTGATTCGCGAAGGCTAAGGAGAGCCGAAATTCAAATCGACTCGATCGTTTTAATCATGCGCCGGCGCGTCGATTCGCGAACTGGCGCAATCGAACTCGGACGCCCACTCCGGTAAGGATTTGCCTCGGACCTTGCGGAACAGTCCGCCGCGTTGATAAGGACGGTTGATCAGGGTGGCAATTCCCCGTTCGCTGGCGATGGGCAGCAGGCGTTTTTCAACTTCACGATCCAGGATGTTGTAGCTGAATTGCACAAAATCGAGCGGTAGCTGTTGCAGCAGCTGTTCGAGGTCACCATGGTAACGGCCGTGCGAGGTCGTGATGCCGATGTAGCGTATTTTGCCACTTGCCTTCCACTCAACCAGCGTATCGATGTGGGTCTTCCAGTCGCGCAGGTTGTGAATCTGCATCAGGTCAATCTTGTCGACGCCCATGCGCTGCATCGAACGCTCCATCTGGTTGATACCCTCGCGTTTACCGTTGATCCATACCTTGGTTGCCGTAAAAAGATCCTGCTTGTTTTTGACCTGTTCCAGCAGGGCGCCGGTTACGGCCTCGGCGTTGCCATACATCGGTGACGAATCAATCAGTTGTCCGCCGTTATCGAAAAATGCCTGCATGACCTGGAGCAGGGGTGACTGGACGGCGCTGTCACTGTCGACATTAAAGGTGCGGGAAGTGCCAAGACCGATGACGGACAGGCGTTCACCCGTGGACGGGATTTTTTTCCTGATTAGCGCGGATTCTGCAGCGCTAAGGTGGGTCGGTGCGAGCGCGCACAGCAGCGAGGCGGCGCCGGCCGATCTTAAAAAGTGACGGCGGCTAAGACCGGAATTTACTTTACTCATTTAATGTCTCCGCAAGCACAGCGCCAGGTGGTTCGGCGCCGATAATTTTTTTCTCGAACCGAGTACCGAGAAAGATTGCGACCAGGGTCCAGATCATTGCCAGCAGGGCAGCAACCATCGCAATCGCGCCCAGGCCGAGTCCGATACCCTGCGCGAGCCCGGTATAGGTCCAGCCGGCGAGCACATCACCGCCTCGATAGACCACGATATCAATTACCGGCTTGGTTTTGAATCGAGTTTCCTGGGACACCCCGGTAAACAGCATTTCTCGCCCTGGTCGCGTAATTGCATAGTTTCCCGCACGGCGGACGATCTGCAACCCTATTAATAGCGCAAGCCCCGGTGCGATCGCAACCGCGATCCAGCCGAGCACCAGGATCACCGGGACCAGCGCCAGGGTGACGGCCAGGCAAAACCGGGTCGCGAGGCGGCGGGTGGCGAACAGCGCGGTCAATATGGCCAAGGAGTTGCCGGCCAGGTCCATCATGCCCCAGTACTGCGAGCTGGTAGCGCGATCAGACGTTCTTCAGCTCGAAGTAAACGAAGCTGCTCATCATCGTGTAAAGCACTATGAACAGGCCAATGCCGAGCAGAAACCGATGACTGAGAAAGTCGACGAAACCATCGAAAAATTCTCCACCGATTGATTTCACGGTAACTGTGTCGGTAACTGGTTTGTTTTCGGTTACCGTTCTCGCTTTATCGAGGAAAAAAATAATCGGTACAATCAACAGCAGCGTCAGGGCAGCGATCAGCAACAGGTTATAGACGCCGATGATTCCGCCCAGGAGAACAGGAATAGACGGTCCTACAACTGCTCCAATACTTGCGCCCGCACCGAACAGGCCAAACAGTCGTTTTGATTGTGACCTGGAATATATATCGGACATGAAGCTCCAGAATACTGATACGTGGAACAGTGCAAAGAAACTGACCCAGACGTAGAAGGCCTTATCAATGATTCGGGTGTCTTCAAACCAGCTTGCCCCGACATAGAACAGCAGGAAGGAACTCGCGAAAAAAATATAAACACCCGGTACCAGCCGCTTCAGCTTAACCCGGGATACAACAAAGCCGTACATCAGTACGGCGCCGGTGCTGATAAGGAAAGTCAGTGTCCACAGCCAGCTCAACTCGGCATCGGTCCAGTCGCTCGACATTGCATCGCGCACCGGCCTGAGCACGTAATATGCGGCCATCAGCAAAAAAACAAACACGAATGACATCGATGCCGTGGCCAGTTCCCGTGCTTCCACGTTGAGCAGTTTGTTAACGAAAATTTGGAACGAGCCGGGCATGCCTGGATGTAAGTAATTCGATCTGCGACAGTATAACCGAAGCCGGTGTCAGGTCACTGCATCGCGCCGCGCCGGTTGGTTATCCTGAATCTGTCGCTTGTTCAGGAGGTGAGTGTTTGGCGAGCCCAACAACTACCTCGGTCGTGGGCTGCAGGAGTAACACCCGGGGATCGACCTTTAATTTCGATGTGCGGTTGCCACCACCGAGTACGACATAATCGCATTGCATGACAGCATCGTCGATCCAGATGGGCAGGTCATCGGGGAGGCATAACGGGGTAACTCCGCCGATTTCCATGCCGGTCGTTTCTCGGGTTTCGTCGGCCGAAGCAAACGATACCTTGCGTGCGCCCATTTTCTTGCGCACGGTGTGGTTGGTATTCAGGCGATCGGTGGCAAGCAGTACGCAGATCACGAATTTTCGCTCACCGGTTTTGGAGCGCACCAGGATTGCATTGGCGGAATTTTCAAGTGCAATACCATAGTGGTCGCAGAACACGGCAGTATCGGCAAGCTCCGGATCGCATGGCAGGATTTCGAAAGAGTGGTCAGTTTGTTCGAGAAAGTCTCGTATTTGCGGAAGGGTATCGCTCAATGGCTATGTTCCTGTACAGCTAGCTGATCGGAGCATATTATTTAACATAGTCGCTGTTTTCTGTGAAAGTAATTTCTGGCGTAATCAAGCCAGGCTAACGAAAAATTTGGAGCAGGCATGAAGTTATCCGATTTTAGAATGTTGACCTTCGATACCTACGGTACCCTGATTGACTGGGAAAGCGGGATCTACAATGCCCTGGAACCGCTGCTGGATAAACTACCGCTCAAGTTAAACCGGGACGAAGTGCTGGAATTATTTGCCGAGTTCGAAATGCAGCACCAGGCGAATACACCGACCCTGATCTACAGTTCGTTACTGTCCGACGTATGCCAATCGATCGCGAATAAGTGGCAGGTCAAGATCAGCGACGACGAAGCGCAAACTTTCGGCCGCTCGGTCAAGCACTGGCCCGAGTTTGAAGACTCGGCTGAAAGCCTTAAATATCTGCGCCAGCATTACCTGATGGCAACCGTGACCAATTGCGATCGCATCAGCTACATGGGCAGTAACGCCCGGCTCG
Organism: uncultured Gammaproteobacteria bacterium; assembly: GCA_945787265.1. Taxonomy (GTDB): domain Bacteria; phylum Pseudomonadota; class Gammaproteobacteria. The sequence continues at coordinate 8,948 of CALZHS010000081.1, forward strand.
AAATCGAATGGGATGCCATTTACACGGCGCAGGATATCGGTTGTTACAAGCCCAACCTGCGAAATTTCGAATACATGTTCGAACAGGCGAGGCGCGAGCTGGGTATTCTGCCACACGAAATTCTGCACGTCGCCCAATCCCTGACCCACGACATGGTGCCTGCAACCAGCATGGGTATGACCAAGGTCTGGATCAATCGCCGCCATGATGCCGAGGGTTATGGCGCTACCGCACCACCCGCGGGGGAATATTCCATCGAGTGGGAATTCAACAGCATGGCCGACTTTGTAAAAGCCCATCAGCAGGAAACCGAATAGAGCCCGGTGGATCGTAAGTCCAAAAAACTGGCTATCTGTGCTTCTCGCTATCTGCTGGTAGCGCTGCTATGGATTATGGCGGCGGCGCCGAACCCCGTCATTGGCGCAACCCCGGCTATCTTGACCGATATTGCACTGATCGAAGCATTGCGAAGCGGTGGGCACAATATTTATTTCCGACACGTTGCCACCGACTGGTCACAATCCGATGATGTACGCGAGGCGGGCGACTGGCTGAGCTGTAATCCAGCACAAATGCGCCAGCTCTCGGACGCAGGGCGTGCGGACGCAGTGGCAATCGGTAACGCCATACGCGAGCTCCAGATCCCGATAGGCGAGGTCCAGGCGAGCCCCTATTGCCGCACCGTCGAAACCGCGCGCCTGATGAAAATTGGAGAGGTCGAGCCCTCGACGGCGGTGATGAATCTGCTTGCTGCCGACTATTTCGGAGGACGCGCGGCCATTGTCGCCACTGCGCAGGCGCTGTTGGCAACACCACCCGTGTCCGGTACCAACCGTGTCATCGTTGCGCATGGTAATGTCGCTCAGGCGTCCACGCCGGTCTACCCCGCTGAGGGCGAAGGGGTAGTGTTCCAGCCGGACGGCAAGGGTGGTTTTTATCTGGTTGGTCGCATCAGCCCGGATGACTGGTCCCGATTGTTGGAACTTGCCAGGTAGTAAACGCATTTGCGGAATGTTCGCGCGCGATCAAGCTGTCATTGACGCCGCCTGTGGTGTGTGGAATCTGGCAAATGCCTGACCCGGTTTCTCAGCTGGTATTTCGATTCAAGCAATCAGTCTGATGTTACAGACCGGTTACAAATGCTTGCGAATTGAATAGCTTGAAGGCTTAATACGCACTTTCCGGGGCTTGAGTGGTGCCTTTTGAACATGATCAAGAAGATTCTGGTTGCTACCGATGCGTCCGCGGCGTCGGGTCGCGCGGTCAGTTTCGCGGCACGGTTATCGGTGCAGCACGAGGCGGAGTTACTAATCTTGAACGTTATTCGGGATATGCAACTGCCAGAAGAACTGAAAGATGCGCCCGAGTTCGAATCCTTCCTCAACGCACGTGATGACCTGATGCGGCATGCGGCGGAGCAGATCCTGAAAACGGCCAAGCAAAAGGCTAAAAAGGAGGGCGCCCGGAATATTCAAACCGCTATCGGCAGCGGTGACCCGGCCACCAGCGTGGCTGGATTCGCGCGGCGTCGTAAAGTCGACCTGATCGTCGTCGGTACCCGCGGTTTGAGCAAAATGAACGCAGCCGCGATGGGCAGCGTTTCACGGAAACTGCTGGATCTCAGCGACGTCAACTGCCTCGTCATAAGATAAGTAAAGGTCGGGAAAAGAAACATCTTTTCCCGACCTTTACTCGTCATTCCGGGAATAGCGAAGCAATTATCCGGGATATTGCGACTATATGACGTTAGTGGTCGCAGGAAGACAAGATCCCCGCTTGCGCGGGAATGACTGTATATTTTTATTCGGGGGCGGGGACGTCGCGCACTCTCGACTTGGTCGGATCGTAAAACGGAAATTCGACAACCTTTGCCGGCAGGCGCTTTTGCTTGCCGTCGAGTTTGCCGACTTCGACCTCGGTGCCGGGGGCGCTGTGTTCCGCCTGTATTCGACACAGTGCAACATTCTTGCGCAGAATCGGGGAGCGCACCGCGCTGGTGATTTCGCCGACCTGGTTACGCCCGATATCGACGCAGTCCCCGTTTGCGGCCAGTTCGTCACCGCTAAGTTCGAGACCAACCAGCACCCGCTGGGGATTTTCCTTGCGCTTGATCAATGCTGCCCTGCCGATGAAATCGTCCTGCTTGGTCTTGAGCGGCACGGTAAATCCGATCCCGGCTTCGAAGGGATCGGTCTGATCGCTGAATTCGTAACCGGCGAAAATCAGCCCCGCCTCGATGCGCAGCATGTCCAGGGCTTCAAGCCCGAGTGGCGTCAGATCGTAGGCTTCACCTGCCTCCCAGATTGCGTCCCAAACCGCGGGTGCGTCCCTGGGATGGCAAAATACCTCGTAGCCGAGTTCGCCGGTATAGCCGGTACGCGAAACCACGAGCGGAATGCCGTGCTCGTCGCCAATGCGTGCGACCGAAAATCGAAACCATCCAAGTTCTTGCAGCGTCGCCTGGTCGGGTCGCGTCCAGATAATCTGTTTTAAAATGTCCCGGCTTTTCGGGCCCTGCACCTGCAGGTTATGCAGCTGTTCGGTCGAGTTGCGCACCCAGGCCCTTAGCCCCAGTGCCTCGGCCTGTTCGCGCAACCAGATGCCGCTTTCATCGCTGCCCCCGATCCAGCGAAAATTATTCTGTCCGAGTCGAAACACGGTGCCATCGTCAATCATGCCGCCATTTTCATAACACATCGCCGTGTAAACGACCTGGCCGACCGCGAGGCGGCGTATGTCACGCGTAACGCAGGTCTGCAGCAGCAGCTCGGCATCGGGGCCGGTAACCTCGTATTTGCGCAATGGCGACAAATCGATCACCACCGCAGCTTCACGGCAGGCCAAGTATTCATCGACTGCACCGTGATTGGTATAGCTGTTGGCCAGCCAGTAGCCCGCGTACTCGGTAAAATTGCGGGTGTGTTCCGAGGTACGGCTGTGAAAGCCGGTTTCCTGGGTCAATTCTTTGTCTGCATCTGCTGTCATTCTGAATGCCGTCGCTTTGTTAAATGAATTAGTGCCTGCATAAATCCGCATGTGAATATCGGTCGGATTCCAGCCGTTGGCCGGATCGACATCGCATGGGCAGGCGGAAGATACGCATACCAAGTCCTTCAGCGCCCGCATCAGCACATAGTCACCCGGGCGCGACCAGGGCTCGTCGAAGTACATCTGGTTGCTGCTATCGATGGCGGTGTTGAAAAACAGGTTGATTGCCATCCAGCCTTTGCGTGCCTCTACCCCGTAGGGTTGCAGTGCCTGGCTGAAATTGTCGGAGCAATTGACGTGCCCGGGATAACCCATTTCTTCGTAGTACTTGGCAGTACATGCGGTACCAAAGCTGTCGTGTCGACCGCAGGTATCTTGCACCACCTCAATCATGGGCTCAAAATTCTGATCGTAGAACTTGGCATACAACCCGGGCGCCGGATAGGCGGCCCCGACCACGTGGCGGGTCGCGGTAGCGTCGAGGCTGCGCTCGACACCTCGCTCCAGCAGCGCGCTATTGAAGCACTGAAAGTCTGAGCATTCGCGCCCTTCAACGTCGATGATCTGAATGAAATCGCCGGCTTTAACCTCGTAGGCAATCGCGGTACGCGCCTCGATGCGCACGTCTTCGAGCGGATCTGCCAACGGATCGGGCAGCTGTATAACCGTTTCGGTTACCCCGATCGGATGTCGGTGAACGAATGCCACCAGGTCGGTTACCGTGTCCTGCTGATCGGCACGCATGTCACTACCCGGTGCGGCGATCAGACAGGTGACAGGTTGAGCGGCGATAAATCGAACCGAATCGCCGGCAGGAGAGTAATTGTTGAACACGATGCTGCTGCGGGCTTCCTCGATTGAAATACCAAGCCTGTTTAGCGCCTTCTTTAATTCGACGGCACCGGGTTCGGAACTGGCCAGGATCCGTTTAAGCGTCTCGGCGTTACCATTATTGCGAGCACCGATAAGTGCCGAATCGCTGCGACCATCGGCATCGAACACGGTGATTTCACCCGGTTGCAATCCTTCCGGACTGACAAGTTCGAGTTCGTCGCCGGCTTGTAAATCGAATGCAACACTGCCACCGCCGCGTACCCGGTAGCGTTCGGTATTCTCCGGTAGCGCGTTAATCCCCGGCTCGCGCACCCGCACCGGCGAGACAAACAGGGGTGCGTTCATCGTTTAATCAGTCTCGAGCAAATCATCATGCACCCCGTAGAGATGATCCTTGATCAATTGGACGGCACTGGCCGTATCGCGTGAGGCAATAGCCTCGTAGAGCTCCCGATGCTGGCTGTTGTAATGGTCGATGCGATCCTGAGTTAACAACTTGGCCTTCATGGTGCGCCACTGTGAATGTCGGCGCACCTCGCCGATACGCTCGTACAGCCAGTACATCAGCTTGTTGCGGGAACAGTGCGCCAATGCCAGGTGAAAAGCCGCATCCCCGCGCGCAAATTTTTCCGGGTCCCCGCCGCAGTCCTCACATTGACGCAACGCCTCGCGCAGTTCTTCGAGTTCACGTGAGCTCGCGTTGGCTATCGCCAGGCGCACCATCTGTGGTTCGATTGCGATACGCACCTCGTTCATCTCCAGCGGGCTGGTAATGCTCGAAATTTCCTGCTGGTTGGTAATTTCGCGGTGCGTGACGTAGGTGCCACTGCCGATCTGCCGCGTGACCAGGTGTTGTTGCTCCAGAATTTCCAGTACCGAGCGGATAGTGCCACGAGAAACGCCGAACTCTTCGGCCAGGTTCCGTTCCGCTGGCAGGCGTTCCTCGTAAGCATATTTACCTTCGAGGATGCGGCGGCGCAATTGGGCGGCGACGTTGCTGGTGGTAACACCAACGCGAGTACCGGTTTCCTTGCTAACCGATTTTAAATCTGAATCTAACTGGGCGCTGCTGATGACTGCTTTCACGCCGGTGGGCTCCTCGATTGAGTGATCTAATATGGTACTGTGAATTGGTACAATAATGCGGCAATATGGTGCGTAAATCAAGGGTTTAAAAGCCTAATTATCGTTTAAAGATGCGTTGTTATCGTTAAATTGGCACCGTCGTGTTGAAAGGCTAGTCATATCCGAGACGCACGCGTGAAAACTGGGACGTGGGTTAAATATTTTTTTAAAATATTGAAATTATTAACAAAAATA
>CALZHS010000082.1 GCA_945787265.1 uncultured Gammaproteobacteria bacterium
CGAGGTACAGGCGCAGTCGGCCGGAATTCCAGCTATTTCGATCGACGGTGGCGATGGCGACGGCCAGACCTACACGGTGACGCTCGAAATCCTGGCGCTGATGACAATGTTGACATTGTTACCCGCCATCCTGCTGATGATGACATCGTTTACTCGCATTATTATTGTGCTGTCGATTCTGCGCCAGGCGCTGGGCACCGCGCAAACACCTTCGAACCAGATTATCCTGGGTCTCGCCCTGTTCCTGACTTTGTTCGTGATGTCGCCGGTATTCGACCAGGTTTACGAGGTCGCAATGCAGCCCTACCTGAACGGCTCGATGTCGGCGATGGACGCAATGATGGCAGCGACCGAACCCTTCAAGACTTTCATGCTGGCGCAAACGCGCGAGACCGATATCCGCATGTTCGCCGATATCGCCGGGGTTAGCGAAATTCAATCGCCGGAAAGTACTCCCTTTGCGCTGCTGATGCCGGCCTTCGTTACCAGCGAACTGAAGACCGCGTTTCAAATCGGGTTCCTGATCTTTATTCCTTTCGTCATTATCGACCTGGTTGTCGCTAGCGTGCTGATGTCGATGGGTATGATGATGCTGTCGCCGATGATCGTTTCGCTGCCATTCAAACTGATGCTATTCGTGCTGGTGGACGGGTGGGCCCTGATCATGGGCACACTGGCCTCGAGTTTCCTGCTGGGAGCCTGACGATGACGCCCGATACGATCATTGACCTTTCGCAACAGGCGCTTTACGTGATCGCGATGATTGCGGCGCCGATGCTGCTCTCGGCGCTTGCCATCGGCCTGTTGATCGGAATGTTCCAGGCTGCAACCTCGATCAACGAGCAAACCCTGAGCTTTATTCCCAAGCTGATGATGTTACTGCTGTCGATACTGATTGCGGGACCCTGGATGCTCAACCTGTTATTGAGCTTTACCCGGCGCCTGTACATCGGTATCCCGGGCCTGATCGGTTGATTTAACGATGGATTTCAGTTTCGCACAGGCTACCGCGTTTGTTGGCTCACTGATCTGGCCGATGATGCGTATCGGATCGATGTTTATCGCAATGCCGGTGATCGGGACGCGCCTGGTTCCCACCCGCGTCAAGATTATCATTACCATGGTTTTATCTGTCGTGGTGCTGCCGCTGCTGCCCGACGTGCCGCAGGTCGAAGCGCTATCGCTCGAAGGGCTTTTTATCTCTGCACAGCAAATTCTGATCGGCCTGTCGATGGGTTTCACGATGCAGCTGGTATTTGGTGCCCTGATGATTGCCGGTGAAGCCATCGCGATGAGCATGGGTCTTGGTTTCGCATCGATGGTCGACCCGACCAATGGCGTCAACGTGCCGGTGATTTCGCAGTTCTTTATTATCATCGGCACGCTGATGTTTCTTGCTCTGGGCGGTCACCTGATGCTGATCCAGCTGGTCGTAAGCAGTTTTGAAACCCTGCCGATCTCGCCGACCGGCGTCGGGCGTGACAATTTCTGGGCTCTGATCTCCTGGGGCAGTCAAATGTTTATCGGTGCCCTCTGGGTCGCGATTCCGGCGCTGATCTCGATGCTGGTAATCACGTTGTCGATGGGCGTCATGACCCGTGCCGCACCGCAGCTAAACATATTCTCGGTAGGTTTTCCGGTCACCATGTTCATGGGCTTTATCATCCTGTTACTGGTGATTCCGGGCTTCCTGCCGCGTTTCAACCAGATGATGTTGCAGGCCATGCAGCTGTCGCAATCGATGGTAGCACCCTGAGGCTGAGCGGATATGGCACAAGAGAGCGACAACGGTCAGGAAAAGACGGAACAGCCGACGGCGAAGAAACTTCGCGATGCGAAGAAGAAGGGACAGGTACCGCGCTCGAAAGAACTCAACAGCATGACCATCATGGTATTCGGGGCCCTCGGCCTGATGTTCATGGGTTCACACATGATTGAGCATATTACGATTTTTATGCGGCAGGGATTCACTATTTCCCGGGCCGATGTGTTTTCGCAGCAGGCCGTGTTTGAAAAATTTGGTATCGCCACTTACGAGGCGCTGACGGCGATCGGTCCGTTCATGTTCCTGATGGCCGTGATCGCAATTTTTACACCGTTGGCAATCGGTGGCTGGTCTTTCAGCTTCGAAGCAATGGCTTTCAAGGCGGACCGTATCAGCCCGATCGCCGGTTTCAAGCGCATGTTTTCCAGCAAGGGCCTGATGGAGCTGATCAAGGCGATAGCCAAGTTCCTGGTGGTCTCGATCGTCGCGGTTGTTTTTTTATGGAGTAAGGCCGAGGAGTTTATCGGCCTGGGAACGCAATCACTGTCGCTGGCGCTGCTTAACGGCGCCTGGCTGCTTGGGCTGAGCTTCCTGGTGGTGTCTTCAACGTTGATACTGATCGCCGCGATCGACGTTCCGTTCCAGCTCTGGGACCACTCGCAGAAACTGAAAATGACGCTGCAGGAAGTGCGCGATGAATTGAAAGATACCGAGGGTAAGCCCGAGGTCAGATCGAAAGTGCGCCAGGTACAGCAGGAAATGGCGCAACGCCGCATGATGGAGGCGGTGCCGGATGCGGACGTTATCATTACCAACCCGACGCATTACTCGATCGCGTTGAAGTACGATCACGACAACATGGCGGCACCCGTCGTGCTTGCCATGGGTAAAGACCTGGTCGCTCTCAAGATCAGGGAAATTGCTGCCTTCCACGGCATCGAGATTTTCGAAGCACCGCCGCTGGCGCGGGCACTTTACGCCAACTGCAAGATAGACCAGCAAATTCCGGCGCATCTTTATTTCGCGGTGGCACAGATTCTTGCGTTCGTATTCCAGTTGCGCATCGCGCGTGAACAGGGAACCGAAATGCCGCAGCGCCCCGATCCCCATATGCCGATAGACGAGGAAGTGTAAATGGATTTAATACCGACGGCTCCGCTCCGTGGTGAAAGCATCCTGGCTGACGGGGTGACAGGCTAATGGCCAGACTTTCAGCGCGCAACTCAGGGGATTCAATCCCCAGGGCTTCGCGGCACCTTTGGTCGTCATCATGATGCTGGCGATGGTGGTGATTCCGCTGCCGCCGATGGCGCTCGACATGCTGTTTACGTTCAACATCACGTTTGCACTGGTGGTGCTGCTGGTGTCGGTGTACGCACTGCGACCGCTCGATTTCACGGTGTTTCCAACCATCCTGCTGATTGCCACCTTGCTGCGCCTGGCGCTTAATATCGCGTCAACCCGTATCGTCCTGCTCGAAGGACATACCGGCACCGCCGCCGCGGGCAAGGTCATCGAAGCGTTTGGTGATTTCGTTATTGGCGGTAACTACGCGGTCGGCCTGGTGGTGTTTGCTATCCTGGTCATCATCAACTTTGTCGTGGTCACCAAGGGTGCCGGACGTGTCTCGGAAGTCAGCGCGCGATTCACACTGGATGCAATGCCCGGTAAGCAGATGGCAATCGATGCCGACCTGAACGCCGGCCTGTGTACCCAGGACGAAGCGCGTCACCGTCGCAGAGAAATATCCCAGGAGGCCGATTTCTACGGCTCAATGGACGGTGCCAGCAAGTTCGTCAGGGGTGATGCGATTGCCGGCATCCTGATCCTGTTCATCAACATTATCGGTGGGCTTTCGATAGGTGTGTTTCAACATGATCTCGAAGCCGGGATAGCGGTGCGAAACTACACCCTGCTGACCATCGGCGATGGCCTGGTCGCACAGATTCCGTCACTGGTGTTGTCAACCGCAACCGCGATAATTGTTACCCGTGTCTCCAATTCGGAAGCAATGTCGAGCCAGGTTTTCAGCCAGATGTTCGACAATCCACGCGCGCTGATAGTTTCCGCGACAATCATGGCAATTCTGGGACTGATCCCCGGCATGCCGAATGCCGCCTTTCTGACCATTGCGGCGATGGGCGCGGGCCTTGCCTACGTGCTGCACCGCCGACAGCAGATGGGGGAGCTGGTCGAGGTCGAACCGGAAGAAGTCGAGCCGCGGCCCGAACAACGGGACTTGAGCTGGGATGATGTACAAACGGTCGATATCATCGGGCTCGAGGTCGGCTACGGACTGATTCCGCTGGTGGACGCGCGCCAGGGTGGCGAACTGATGACGCGTATCAAGGGCGTACGCAAGAAACTGTCGCAGGAACTGGGATTCCTGGTCCAGCCGGTACATATTCGTGACAATCTCGATTTATCGCCGAACAGCTATCGCATCAGCCTGCTGGGAGTACCGATGGGTGAGGCCGAGGTGCAGCCAGGGAAGGATATGGCGATCAACCCGGGTACCGTCTACGGTGAACTGACCGGCACCCCGACCCAGGATCCGGCCTTTGGGCTCGAAGCCTACTGGATTGAACGCGCCCAGCGTGATCATGCGCAAACGCTCGGATACACCGTGGTCGACGTTTCGACCGTCATCGCCACTCATCTGAGCCAGTTGCTACAGGACAATGCACACGAGCTGATCGGGCACGAGGAGGTCCAGGAACTGCTCGAGGTGCTGAAGCGCAGTTCACCCAAGCTGGTGGACGGATTGACGCCAAAACCACTCGAACTGAGCGTGATCGTCAAGGTATTGCAGAACCTGCTGCAGGAACAGATACCGATCCGCGATTTACGCAGCATTGCCGAAACATTGGCAGAACACGGCAGCAAGAGTCAAGATGCCGGCGCCCTCAGCGCAATGGTGCGTATCGGCCTGGGACGGCAAATCGTGCAAAGCATCTTTGGAATGGCGTCAGAGCTTACTGTCATGACCCTGCACCCCTCGTTGGAACAGATTTTGCTTCAATCAGTACAGGGGCAGGACGGTAACGTCATGGCATTCGAACCGGGGCTGGCGCAAATGATACATAGCTCGTTAAAACAGGCCGCAGAAACCCAGCAGGCGAAGGGTGAGCCGGCGGTATTACTGGTATCGCAAAGCCTGCGAGCTTTCCTGGCACGCATGGTTCGCCATGCAATTCCCGGACTTCACGTATTGAGTTACGACGAAGTGCCGGATGACAAGCAATTGAAGGTTGTCGCCAGCGTCGGGGCCCCCGATACGCTGGTCGGTACCGAAGTGAGGTCTGGAAATGAGAATTAAACGAACCTTTGCGCCCACGATGCGCGATGCATTGCAGCTGGTCAAACAGGAGCAGGGCGGCGATGCCGTGATCCTGGGAAATAACAAAGTGCCGGGGGGCGTAGAGATACTCTCGGCGATCGATTATGACGAGGTGGCGATTGCAAATATGGCCTCGATTGCACCGGCACCCCGTCAGGCGCCACGAACCGAGGCGGCGCCCCCCGCCGTGAGCACCGATGTCGCCAGCGACGCCTGGGTCGGGTCGATTTTGGCCGACGGTCGTAAAGAGCCTATGTTGGGTCCTGTCGCTAAAGGGGGCGTTAATTCAGCGCAAGCACCGGTGAGCGTCAAAAAACCGGTAGCCAGAATTAAGCCCAAACCAGCTGTGAGCGCCAATGACGCTATCGTCAAGGCCGCCGTTGCCAAATCGAGGAACAAATCTAAAGTGGTCGAGAGGTCGGTACCCAAGGCACCGGTTTCAAACAAGCCGGTAGCCAACAAGTCACAGGTTGCGACTGCCAGGCAACCTGAGGCTAAACCGGTTATTGACGAAGTCAAGAGTGAACTGCAAAACCTGCGTGACTTGATGGAGAGCCAACTGTCGGTACTGCAGTGGGACCGATTCAGCCAGAAACACCCGGTACGCACGGTGCTACTGAACCTGATGACAGAAATGGGGCTCGGAACCGACGTCTGTGAAACCGTGATGTCACACCTGGGCCAGCATAGCAGCGACCCACACAAGGTGTGGCAGCAGTTACTCGGCATAATCGCGCACTGCATCCCGGTTAATCGCCACGATCTTCTGGCCGTAGGGGGTCGTATTGCCCTGGTCGGATCAACCGGGGTAGGTAAAACCACAACCATCGCCAAGCTAGCCGCGCGTTTTACGCACCTGCATGGCAAACGGTCGGTGGCGATGATCAGCACCGATCAATTCAGAATCGGTGCCCAGGAGCAGCTGCAGCATTTTGCGCGTTTACTCGAAGTGCCGTTGCTGTTGGCAGGAAACAGTGAAGAGCTTCGTGATCGACTGGATATGCTCAGTGATAAGAAGCTGGTTTTAATCGATACCGCGGGCATGAGCCAGCGCGATCTTCGTCTGAGCGAGCAATTTCAGCGCCTGCAGACGGATTCTTCCGAGATTAAACCTTACCTGGTGTTGTCGGCGAACACCCAGTTGGCGGCCTTAAACCAGACCATACTGAACTTTAGCAAGGTCAAACTGGCAGGCGCTATCGTCACCAAGCTGGATGAGGCAGCGAGTCTTGGTGGAATCATCACGGCGTCGATCCGACACCAGTTGGCACTGGCTTACTGCGGTACCGGCCAGAAGGTACCCGAGGACCTCGAGTCTGCCAAGAGTCACCGCTTGATCAGCAGGGCAGTGTCGCTGATGCAGCGCTATGGTGAACAGTTCGACCAGGAAGCGTTGGCGATGCGTTACAACCACATCATAAACAAGAACCAGGCATAGGAATAAAAATGGATCAGGCTCAAGGTATCAGGCAAATGAAACAACAGCACCCGGTGCGCGTGATCGCGGTAACCAGTGGTAAGGGTGGTGTTGGCAAGAGTAATGTCACCGTCAACCTCGCGGTGACGCTGGCGCAAAGCGGGGAGAAGGTGATGGTCATGGACGCCGACATGGGCCTCGCTAACATCGACGTGCTGCTGGGTTTAAACCCGGGGCTCAATCTTTCCCACGTCATCAACGGCGAGTGTTCGCTCGAGGAAACCATCGTCGAGGGGCCTGCAGGAATCAAGATCGTTCCGGCGTCTTCCGGAATCGCGGCGATGTCCGACCTCACACCCGCCCAGAACGCCGGTGTGATCCGCTCGTTCTCCGACCTGACCGAACCGGTAGATACGCTGTTGATCGATACCGCGGCCGGCCTCTCCGACAGTGTTGTCAGCTACACGCGCGCCGCGCGCGAGGTGATTGTTGTGGTATGCGACGAACCGGCCTCGATAACCGACGCTTACGCGATGATCAAGGTCATGAATCGTGATTACGGCGTGGAGCGTTTTCACGTGTTGGCAAACCAGGCACATGGCGCCCAGCAGGGGCGTGAACTTTACAACAAGCTGGCACGCGTTTCGCAGAAGTTTCTCGACGTAACGCTCGACTTTCTGGGCAGTGTTCCCTACGACGATTGTTTGAAGAAAGCAGTGCAAAAGCAAAAAGCAGTGGTTGAGGCTTTCCCGCGCAGTCCGTCCGCGTTGGCCTTCAAGCAGATTGCGAAGAAAACCCAGCAATGGCCCGCTCCGAGCACGATGGAGGGGCACCTCGAGTTCTTCATCGAGCGCCTGGTCAATTTCAGCGCGCAGGAAGATCGCCTGTGAATGGACACGCGATGTATGCGGAGGTGGAAAATCTGGACGAAAAGGACCAGATCGTTCGCCATGCATCGCTGGTCAAGAGAATTGCCTATCACCTGTTAAACCGGTTGCCCCCGACGGTGCAGATCGATGACCTGATCCAGGCAGGAATGGTGGGTTTGCTCGAAGCGGCCAGTAATTTTGATGCCGAGATGGGCGCCAGTTTTGAAACATTTGCCGGGATCCGTATTCGTGGCTCGATGATCGACGAAATTCGCCGCTCCGACTGGACCCCGCGCTCGGTGCATCGCAAGTTTCGTTCGGTTTCCGAGGCCATTCGAAAAATAGAAAACGAGACCGGGGAAGATGCAAAAGATGCGGACGTCGCATTGGCCCTCGGGATCAGCCTGGGCGAGTACCATCAGATTCTGATCGACTCGTCTTCAGCGCGTATTTACAGCATCGACACGCTCGAGGAAAACACGCAGGATGCCTCGCTTCCCAGTTCGTCTGAATTCACTCCCGAAGAGGCGTTCAGCCAGACCGAGTATCGGAAGCAACTGGCTGAAAGTATTCGCCAGTTGCCCGAAAAGGAACAACTGGTGATGTCGCTGTACTATGACGACGAGCTTAATTTTCGTGAAATCGGCGAGATTCTCGACGTCACGGAATCCAGGATATGTCAGCTACATGGCCAGGCGCTGTTGCGTGTTAAAGCGCGCATGTCCGACTGGAATGCGGATGAATAAGGACATCAACATTCTTATCGTTGAAGATTTTTCAGCCATGCGCAGCATACTCAGGAACTTGCTGCATGAGCTTGGTTTCAACCACACCGCCGAAGCCGATGATGGAGAAACCGCATTGCCGATGCTTAAAGCGGGCGATTTCGATTTCCTGATAACCGATTGGAGCATGCCCGGCATGGATGGACTAACGCTACTTAAAACGGTACGCGCCGACAAGGAGCTTGAGGACATGCCGGTGTTAATGGTTACCGCGGAGGCGAAACGTGAACAAATCATTGACGCCGCCGAGGCGGGTGTGAATGGTTATATCGTCAAGCCTTTTACGGCGGCAACGTTAAAAGAAAAAATTGAAAATATTTTTCGACAGGTCGACTCGTCGTGAATCGAAAATGGAGTACGTGGTTAACTTTTCTGGAGAACGGTCGATAAGGATATAGACGAAAGGGTGCAAGTTCGTAGCCGCATGACTGTGTCTCGGCGCGTCGAAACACCAGGAGAACAAAGGTTTATAGAATGTCCGATCCGATTAACAAATCGGTGAATCAAACGCCACGGGTTCGGGATGCCCTCAAAAAGCCTGATCGCGAGAATAAACAGAAGACCCAGCAGCGCCAGAAAGACCAGCAAAAGAAAGATTCGAAACGCATTATCGATACCTACGCCTGAATGCAGAATCCCCTGTAGCGGACGCTCAGAAATCTTCGATGAGCGGCAAAATAACGACCCCCGACAGACCCCCGCCGTCATGCCAGCCTGCGAGACGGCATCCATTCCAAAGCTCACTGCAAAGTAAACCCGGACTTTGCCCGGCCAAATTTCATGAAGACCTTTAAACGGATTCCGTGGTCCGACGAATCGGCTTTCGCCGGAATGACGGGAAGTGACCGAAGATTGCCGCCACATTTGGCTTTTTAGTGTCGCCTCTGGAGAAAACGGACGCTCAAACTCGATGAATCAGCGGCAGAAACCGACTCCTGATTACATAATCGTCGTTATCAGGCTGTCATTCATCGCGGAATCAGAGTGATGTCATAGCGACCGAACATCATGGTTTCACCACCCACAGTGCCGGCCTCGAGAAAGATCGAGTCTGGATCGTCCTCGTCGGCCTTTGGGTCGTGTTTGAAATGAAACTCGGTATCCAAATACTGGTAGCCGTCATGATCGACGGTGACATGTACATGACTAAGCCGATGACTGTTGCCCGGAATCACGGAGCCGAACTGGTATACCCCCTTCTCGTTGGCGATTACCACGCCCTGGTGATAGCTCCAGTCGACGCCTTCGCTGTCGGCGTGGCGGAATCCGATCACCACGTTCGGTATCGGGCTGCCGTCGATGCTGGTGACCCGTCCGCGGATACGCATGCGTTGGCCCGAGTCGCCGGGCTGCCACAGATCGATCAGTTTCGGTTTGTTGTCCCCGTCGGAAGACGTGGACTCGGAACTTGCGGCAACCGTGAGGGGAAGCATAAGCAGGTTGACGATCAGCAAGCCGGTGACAGCTTTCGAAGCAGCAAATTTGAATCCTTGTATCAACACCTGAAGGCCTCCAGGTTTGGAATATAATACGAATATACTATTTTTCCGCTCGAGTTAAAGCAACGGCAGGGACCGTACGCCTTTCCGGAAAGGGGAATAATGGTAGTCACTAACTAAATTCTACTCTGAGGGTTCGCTGCTGGCGTTGGATTCAATTGATCTACCGTCCTCGAACCCGTCGCGAACCATTTGTGTGCGCTATCCTGAGAATTGGCTAATAGCCGCAAACTATGATAAAAACTTTGATGCAGGTATGAGCATTAGTAATTTTCATTAAAAAGTAAAACAATCAAACGAGGATCAAACCAATGAAGAATAATCGTAAGTTGAAC
>CALZHS010000083.1 GCA_945787265.1 uncultured Gammaproteobacteria bacterium
TAACCCAGCTTGCCATCGATATGATGCGGAACACGCTGCTGCATGCCCCGTGCCGGCCAGCAGGATGCGATCGCTTCACCGCCGTATCCCTCGGCCGACCATTCATCCCAGCAGGTTTCGAGGAAGCGAATAAACTGGGCATCGTGGATGCGGGTGACGGTATCGATGTCGTAACTATCCGGGCCGATGACTGCGCCCAGGTTAACGTCTTTGACACGCTGCAGAACGTGCTCGGCGCGCACCGGGCACTCGAAGGGCGGCACCAGTTCCCCACCGTAGAGTTCGGTTTTAGCGTCGCGCAGGGCGTGTTTGTCGCTGAATACGGTAAGCATCGCTAGCCTCCGGAATTGATTCGTTGATCGAGTTTGTAAGGTGGTTTTTCGAAGACCTTTTCATAGGCCAGTGCAGCACTGAAGACGCGCTGATCATCGTAGGTTCTGGCGACGAACTGAATACCGGTTGGGACCCCGTTGGCGGCAAGACCACTTGGCATCGACATCACCGGGCATCGGCTCAGCATGTTGAAAGGGAAGGTTGCCGACCAGTGTTCCTCGCTGATCTTGCGTATCTTGCCGTTGATCTCGATTTCATTTTCGGGCCAGGTGCTATTGTTGGGCACGCCGGAGGTCATCAGCGTGGGGCAGATAAAAATATCGTAGTCGTCCATTAACGGGCCGAATTGATCATACATACGCACCGCGGTTTGGATTGAATCCAGGTAGTCTTGCGGTGTCGACTTGCGTGCGTTCTCGATAAACCAGATGCTGTAATCGCAGAGTTCGTCGCGGTGGGTGTCGAGCAGGCTGTCCATCGAGGCCGCCCAGCCGTGCGCCCAGTGATGATGTGTAGCGTCGATGATCGATTCATCCCAGTCTAATTCAACCTCCTCAACCTGTGCGCCCAGCGATCGCAGCAGTTCCAGTGCCTGGCAGGTATTTTCACGCACGCTGCTGTCGACCTCCATGAATCCGAGATCCATCGACCAGGCAACTTTCCAGCCATCGAGTCTACTCGGTATCCGGGTATCGATAACCACGCGTTCGCGCAGGCTGGCAATATCCCGATTGTGAACCCCTGATATCAGATTTTGCATCGCCGCGATATCGCTTACGTTGCGCGCCATGGGTCCTGAATGACTATAAAAATCGAGGTTGAAAACCGGAATTTCGGGATTTCTGCCGTAAGGAGCCTTGTAACCGACGACGCCGCACAGGGAAGCCGGAATACGAATCGAGCCCCCGATGTCAGTGCCGGTGGCGATGGTGGTAGTACCCGCCGCAAGCGCCGCTCCCGAACCACCCGACGAGCCGCCGGGGGCGATGTCGAGATTCCACGGATTATGCGTGATGCCCCACAGGCGTGAATGGCAGGATCCCAGCAGGCAGAATTCCGGGGTGGTTGTTTTTGCATGCGGGATCGCACCGGCATCGAGTAAACGCTGGATGATGACATCGCTTTCATCATCGACTCGATCCTTGAACACGAGCGAAGACGAAGTGCGTCGGGTCCCGGCCAGCTTGAACTCGTCCTTGACGGCAAGCGGGATGCCCTCCAGTGGGCGCTGGGTTCCCTTCTGGTAGCGTGCTTCAGCCGCCTTGGACCCGTTCGCTGCGTTTGATCAGCGCCTGCATCAATTCAACCGGCGACAGGCTGTGATTCTCAAATCGTAACCTTGCTTCTGCGGCCGTCAGATAACAAAGCTCGGTGTCCGACATTAGATATCAGGCCCTGCCGTCGAGCGTGGCAATGGTTTGGTAAAGATCGGGTCTGCGATCGCGGTATATGCCCCAGGCGTCGCGAAAGCTGCGAATCATTTCCAAATCGAACTCATGCACCAGCACGGTCTCGCTATGGTCATCGGCCTGCGCGACGATCTCGCCGGTATGATCGGCAATAAACGAATGGCCGTAGAAGGTAAGCTCGTAACTTGAGTCCTGGGTGGCATGCTCGGTGCCGATACGGTTGGAGGCGATTACCGGCACCATGTTGGCGGCCGCATGCCCTTGCATGGTGCGCTGCCAGTGGCCGCTGGAGTCCAGCGCAATCGCGGGTGGGGGTTCGGAACCAATAGCGGTCGGGTACAGTAATAATTCCGCCCCCATCAGCGCCATGCTGCGTGCCGCCTCCGGAAACCATTGATCCCAGCATACCCCGACGCCGATCTTGCCATATCGCGTATCCCAGACTTTGAAACCGGTATCGCCGGGATTGAAATAACTTTTTTCCTGGTAGCCGGGACCGTTTGGAATATGCGATTTCCGATACACGCCGAGTATCTTGCCGCCGGCATCGACCATCGCCAGTGAATTGTAGAATGCACGGTTGGCGCGTTCAAACCAGCTGAAGGGCAGGACCACGTCGAGCTCCCGGGCGAGCGACTGGAAACGCTTCAGTGACTGGTTTTCCTCCAGCGTCGTGGCCAGTTCGAAATGCCTGGTATCCTGTTCGATACAAAAATAGGGTGTCTCGAACAACTCCTGGATCAGAATCACCTGGGCATCATCGGCGGCAGCTTGTCGAATCAGCTTTTCGGCGCGTTCGAGGTTAGCGGGGATGTCCCAGCTGCAGGCCATCTGCGTGACCGCGACACGTAGCATTGACATCGCATTAACTCCATTGGCGTAGCTTGATGCTCCAGATTCTTATCGATTTTCGATAGCTTGGCTAGCATTAAAACAAGGTATCGCGCACAATTTCGGCCACTGCGCATGCGAAGGCTTTGAATGACTGAATATCCACCACAGGACGCTGATGAAAATTCGCTCTGGAACGACGGCGCAATTGCAGGCCCGGTAATCGAACCACTGACTGGATCCCTGCGTGCGGACGTGCTGGTTGTCGGCGGCGGCTACACCGGGCTTTCGAGCGCGCTGCACCTGGCTGAAAAGGGTATCTCGGTGATTTTACTCGAGGCCAGGAGTGTCGGATTCGGTGGCTCGGGGCGCAATGCCGGGCTGGTTAATGCCGGTATCTGGAAAACCCCCGACGATGTGCAAAGTTTGATCGGGCCAGAGGCTGCCAGTCGTTTCAACCTGGCACTGCGTGATTCCCCATCACTGGTTTTCGATCTGGTCGAGCGTTTTAACATGCAGTGCAGGGCGGAGCGCTGCGGTACCGTCCATATTGCCCATAAAGCCGGCGCCATGGCTTATCTGGAAGATCGATGTCGACAGCTACAAAACCTGGGCGCCGGCGTGGAGCTGATTGACGGAAACCAGGCGCATGTCATTTCGGGTTCGCCGGTATATCGCCATGGCGGGATTCTCGATCCCAATGCGGGCACTATCCATCCCCTGAGCTATGCGCGATCGCTGGCGCATGCCGCAATCGATCAGGGTGCGCTATTGTTTCGGCAATCCAGAATCGAGAGTCTCACGCGTCGCGACGATCGCTGGCTGGCAACCACCACCAACGGCAATGTGTCTGCCGAGCAGGTGATCATTGCCACCAATGCCTATGCGGATGCCAACAGTGAGGGCGTTCGCGAGTCGATCCTGCCGGTGTTTATCTTTCATTGTGCGACAGCACCCTTACCTGCGGATGTAGCGGCATCGATTATCCCGCAACGCCAGGGCCTGTGGGATACCGATAGCCTGCTGACATCATCGCGCATTGATGCGGAGGGCCGCCTCGTCATGAGTGCGCCAGGTCGACTACCGGGAACCCAGCGCCCCATCCGCAGGAACTGGTTGATGCGCAAGCGCGATCGCCTTTATCCGCAATTGAAAGGAACCCCGTGGGCTTACCAGTGGAGTGGCCAGATCGGGGTTACCTCGACAAAAATATTGCGCGTACAGCTGTTGGCTCCGCGCGTGTTTGCGCCCGCCGGTTACAATGGGCGCGGCATCGGTGTGGGAACCGTTATGGGTAAACGGCTGGCTGAATCCATCGCGAGCGGAAATCGTGATGATTTTCCGTTTCCGATCGAAGCACTTTATCGCGAAAAATGGTCGAAAATTCGTGCGGGTTACCATGATTATGGAACCCTGTTATTGCAGTTCTTTAATCACCGCGGATGAAACCTGGTAACGGGAATAAATAATCTGGAGATCGACGGATATTGGCTGGAATTATTCGATGGTCCAGATAAAATGTGATCACATTTAACGGGTGAGTGAAACCATGACGCAATCGAAACGAGTAACTTTTGACTGGCAGGATCCGATGTTTCTCGAGCAGCAGTTGAGCGAGGAGGAACGCATGATTCGCGACGCGGCGCGTGAATACTGCCAGGATGGCCTGATGTCGCGCGTGCAGATGGCAAATCGCGACGAAGTGTTTCACCGCGAAATCATGAATGAGTTCGGCGAACTGGGCCTGCTGGGCGCGACCCTTCCCGAGGAGTATGGCTGCGCCGGCGTTAACTACGTTTCCTATGGTCTCGTGGCGCGCGAGGTCGAGCGTGTCGATAGCGGTTACCGCTCGGCGATGAGCGTGCAGTCGTCTTTGGTGATGCACCCGATTTATGCCTACGGCGATGAGGCCCAACGCCAGAAATTTCTGCCGCGCCTGGCCACGGGTGAGTGGGTGGGGTGTTTTGGATTAACCGAACCGGACGCGGGCTCTGACCCTGCCAGTATGAAAACCACAGCGACCGCTGTGGATGGAGGCTTCAGGCTTAAAGGTGCGAAAATGTGGATCACCAATTCGCCGATCGCCGATGTTGCCGTGGTGTGGGCCAAGCTCGATGGCGTCATACGCGGGTTTATCCTGGAGCGTGGCATGGAGGGATTTTCAACCCCCACGATCGAGGGCAAGTTTTCACTACGTGCTTCATCTACCGGTGAAATCGTGATGCAGGACGTGTTCGTTCCGCAGGAAAACCTGTTGCCGAATGTCGAGGGGCTTAAAGGTCCATTCGGCTGCCTGACCCGGGCGCGCTTCGGCATCGCCTGGGGATCGATGGGCGCGGCTGAATTCTGCTGGCACGCGGCGCGTCAGTACACCCTCGATCGCAGCCAGTTCGGCCGCCCGTTGGCGGCCACCCAGCTGGTGCAAAAGAAACTCGCCGATATGCAGACAGAAATCGCGCTTGGCCTGCAGGGCTGCCTGCAAATGGGACGCCTGATGGACGCGGATAGTTGCCCGGTTGAACTGGTGTCGCTGATGAAGCGCAACAATTGCGGCAAGGCACTCGACATCGCGCGTGTCGCACGCGATATGCACGGCGGGAACGGTGTTTCTGATGAATACCATGTAATTCGGCACGTTATGAACCTCGAGGCCGTCAATACTTACGAGGGCACGCACGATGTGCACGCCCTGATACTCGGGCGTGCGCAAACCGGAATCCAGGCTTTCTCGTAAATGGCCGGACCGCTGCAGGGGTTCCGCGTTATAGATCTGAGTCGGATTCTGGCAGGTCCCTGGGCCAGCCAGATGCTGGCTGACCTCGGTGCCGAGGTCATCAAGATCGAGCGCCCCGGCAGCGGTGACGATACACGAGGCTGGGGCCCTCCCTACATGCCTGACGAATCCGGGCGGGCTACCACGGAAGCAGCCTATTTTCATGGTGCCAACCGCGGCAAACAGTCGGTATGCATTGACATGTCAAAATCCGAGGGCCAGTCCCTGATCCGGGACCTGGTCGGAAGCTCTGACGTGTTGATCGAAAACTTCAAGGTTGGCGGATTGAAAAAATACGGGCTGGATTATGCAAGTCTGAAGCAGTCCCATCCCCGCCTCGTTTATTGCTCGATCACAGGTTTTGGACAGACCGGTCCCTACGCTAACCGTGCCGGCTACGATTTCATGATCCAGGCAATGGGTGGCATCATGAGCGTTACCGGTGAAGCCGATGGTTCGCCGATGAAAATCGGAGTTGCCCTGGCCGATGTGCTGACCGGCCTTTACGCGGCAAATGCGATCCAGGCGGCATTGATTCACCAGCAGAAGACCGGGGAGGGGCAGTATATTGATATGGCGTTGCTCGACGTGCAGGTGGCGACGCTGGCCAACCAGGCAATGAACTACTTGGCCACGGGCAGCAGCCCCGGCAGGCTGGGCAATGCCCATCCCAATATCGTGCCCTACCAGGCATTCCAGACTGCCGACGGGCATATCATTCTTGCTATCGGTAACGATGCCCAGTACGAAAGATTTTGTGATCTGGCAGGCTGTGGGGAGCTGGCGGCCGACGCTCGTTTTCGCAGCAATAGCGGCCGCGTCCAGTACCGCGACAGCCTGGTTCCGCAGATTGCACAAATCATGCTGCAAAAAACGAGTGCTGCGTGGCTCGAGGCCCTGAATGATCGCGGCATTCCCTGTGGGCCGATCAATGATATTGAACAGGTATTCTCTGATCCGCAGGTTCGACACCGTGGCATGCAGCTCGAACTCGATCACCCGGTTGCAGGCAAGGTTGCCAGTGTCGCCAATCCGATCCGGCTATCGCAAACACCCGTGGAGTACCAGCAGTCACCCCCGGTCCTTGGAGAGCATACCGACGACGTGTTGCGCAGGTTGCTGAAGCTGGATGCCGCCGCGATCGGCGAACTCCGTGGCAAGGGTATTATTGCTTGAGGGGCCAGGTATCGCTGAGGCGATAGCCACGGGGCCAGGGATCGTCCGGATCGAGCATGATCTGGTGGGTGCCGGTGATCCAGGCGCGCCCCCGAATCGATGGAATAATCGCCAGTTTGTCTCCCACGCGGGTTTTTTCAACGATTTGGCAGTCAAAGCGGGAATCTATGATCGATCTGCCAATTAGCCGGTCTCCCGTCCGCATCAGGCCCCGCGCGTGCAGCACCGCCATGCGTGCCGAACAGCCGGTGCCGCAGGGAGAGCGATCGAGCTTACCAGGGTCGATGGCGACGGTGTTCCGACTGACTTTGACCCCGTTTTCTTCGCCGAGCGGCATGGCGAATTCGCAAAACGAAATATGCGCCCAGTCCGGGTTATCCGGGTGCCTGAACTTGAGCTGCTCGTTCGCGGCAGCGCTGATTTTTGTGCCAAGCTTTGCCAGGTCCCGAGCCTCGTCCGGTTTTATTTCAAAGCCGAGTGCGGCCGCATCGACGATTACGAAACTGTCGCCGCCGTAAGCAGTGTCGACAGTAAGCGTCCCCAGTCCATCGACTTCCAGGCTGGCGTCCAGCTGGTCAGCGAAAGAGGCGACATTGTGTACCTCGATACTTTGTGCCTTGCCGTCCTGGCAGTAGGCCTTAACCGGGACCAGGCCGCCAGGTGCTTCCAGGACAAATTCGGTGACCGGTTCCCGCATCGCGATCAATCCACTATCGAGTACTACCGTGGCGACGCAAATCGAGTTGGAACCCGACATTGGCGGAGTGTATTCCGGCTCCATGATAATGAACCCAAACTGCGCCTCGGGTTGCCTTGGTGGAACCAGCAGGTTGATATGTTTAAATACCCCGCCACGGGGTTCGTTGAGCATGAAACCTCGGAGAGCCTGGTCGTCGTCAATCCAGCGCGCCTGCTGCCACAGCGTCTCACCCGGCGGAGAGCTAACCCCGCCAATGATCACGTTACCGACCTCGCCCTCGGCGTGGCAGGAAACCACGTGAACGATATTTTTACTTCTCATGGATTTCGAAAGTGCAAAAAGAAATGAAAAAGCCAGGCAATAAGAACCAGGAAATACAGTCCCAGCGCCCAGTATATGCTGTCGTGCAGACGCGGCTGCTCGTCAAAATTCGCCACGATGGCAAGTTGCGTGACATATATCGCCAGTAAAAGATGTGCGATACCCATAAGCATCATCTGGCGCCGAAAAAATCGCCGGGTTTCCGCTATCCGACCAGGCGCAAGCCAGTGCTCGGCGTGAGGAATTTTCAACCCGAAGTTCGCGCGTTTTTCAGACCAGGCCGGAACCAGAACAAACACCCCTACCAGCATGAGCACAATGGCCAGGTACAATCCAAAAAATCCATTCTTGCCGGACCAGGCGTTTGCTGCGCCGAGCCCATCGAAATGCGACGCGACGGTGCCCGGTAGCTGCGGGTAGTAGTAGCCGATCTGGACAATGACCAGCACGAGCAGTGCGATAAAAACGCGCGTTAACCAGGTCATGATGTAAGTAAGCTTGTCAAGGATATAAACCCTAAGCGAGCAGTGCTGCCGTGTCCAGTAGCTTCCGTTTTGCGGGAGCGGCAGGATCAGGTTCAAACCCTGCGTCATTGCGGGGTTTGATAGCACGCTTAATGCGGGTTACCGGTATTCGAAAGAATTGCTGGCCAGGACCGAGCGATCCTCGTCAAGAACGTTAACGGTCCAGGTACCGGTCCAGGAAGGGATCAGGGTCTTGCTGGTCCAGACGCGCCAGCGAGAACCGATAACCTCGAAGGTTTTCTCAAACATAACCTTGTCATTATAGGTCCACTGGTGCGTTACGTTGCGACCCGACAAATCATTTAACTCGGTGAAAAAAGAAATCGACGTATAGGCAGTACTGTCGATGCTGTCCACTATTATCACCGGTTCGCGGTTGTCAACACCGATGGTAAATATCGCGCGACTGACTTCACCGGCCAGGCTATGGGTACCGAGGGTAAGGGTCGCGAGCAGTACCAGAAATTTCAGTATTGGACGCATGGAGGTCTCCTAGAGTGTACTCGCGTTGACTATAGCAACAAATCTGGTCGATTGCAGACCCGCCAATCCCCGGCGCAATACTGACCAGGTTGCTGTCGACCATGTTCTGCGGCAGGATGCTCCAGCCCAGGTTGGCGGATACCATGACCTTAATGGTCTCCAGGTAATTGGTTTCCAGAACGATTTTAAGCCGATCCTTGCTAGCCGCAAACAGGTTGTTGATAATCTTGCGGGTAAAGGTTCCGGGCGAAGGCAGAATAGCGACATGATCCAGCAGAAGTTCGGGATCGATATTCTCGTTCCCGGCGAGGTCGTGGTCGCCAGCCATGACGACAACCAACTGGTCTACCCAGATCGGTTCGCATTCGAGCTTGTCATCCGCGATTTCGGGCAGGGTTACGATGGCAAGCTCCAGTTCATTGTTGGCGATTGCGATACAGGCGTCTTCCGAGTCCATGAAATGCAGGTCCAGGTCAACCTGCGGATACCTGATCTTGAATTCCCGTAACGTCTGCGGCAGGCGGTGCAGACCAATATGATGGCTGGTAGCAAAACTCAGGCTTCCGGACGGTATGCCTTGCTGCTGGCTCAGGCCCGAACGATAGGTTCTCAATTCCTGCAGAATGCGTTCCGCATGTGGTTTAAATGCGGTTCCGTTGGGGGTCAGAATACTGCGTTTACCGATACGGTCAAAAAGCTCGGCATTCAGACCGCTTTCCAGCTGTCGTATGCGTTTGCTGACCGCCGGTTGCGTGATATGGAGTTTCTCGGCTGCCAGCGAAAACGATTCGGATTCGGCGACCGCAAGAAAAGCGTTGATTTGACTGATTTGCATTGATATTCCAATTTGGAATTAAATTAATGAAAATAATGAATTAGAGTTATTCTAGATGCGAGTGTAAAATCGAGCAAGTTTTTTACCGGTAATTCAAAATGGCTGGCAAGACGCTTTACGACAAGATATGGGAAATGCACGAGGTGCGTCGTGATGACGACGGCACCGCACTGCTTTATATTGATCGCCACCTGGTGCACGAGGTCACTTCGCCGCAGGCCTTCGAAGGCCTCGAACTGGCAGGGCGTTCATTGTGGCGCAAGCGCTCTATCCTCGCGGTACCTGACCACAATGTGCCAACCACGGGGCTTGAGCTCGGCATCACCGACCCGGTTGCTCGCCTGCAGGTCGATACGCTTAATCAGAATTGTGACAAGTACGGGCTTACCGAATTCAAGATGGGAGACCTGCGACAGGGTATTGTGCACGTGATTGGACCGGAGCAGGGTGCAACCCTGCCGGGCATGACTGTTGTCTGCGGTGATTCACATACCTCAACC
The DNA here is from genome assembly GCA_945787265.1 of uncultured Gammaproteobacteria bacterium. Lineage (GTDB taxonomy): Bacteria > Pseudomonadota > Gammaproteobacteria. Next base: position 9,886 of record CALZHS010000083.1, read on the forward strand.
CATGGTGCTTTTGCCGCGCTCGCATTTGGCATCGGTACTTCCGAGGTCGAGCACGTCATGGTGACGCAATGCCTGATCCAGAAGAAATCAAAAAACATGCGCGTCACGGTTGCGGGTTCGGTCGCGGAGGGAATCACCGCGAAAGACATCGTGCTACATATCATCGGCGTAATCGGCACCGCGGGTGGCACCGGCTGCACTATCGAGTTTGCCGGCGAAGCGATCACGAATCTTTCCATGGAGGGACGAATGACCGTGTGCAACATGACGATCGAGGCCGGCGCCCGCGCCGGGCTGATCGCCTGCGACCAGACAACACTGGATTACGTCCAGGGACGTCCGTTTGCACCGCGGTGTGAATTCTGGGAGCAGGCCGTCGCATGCTGGGCCGATTTGCATTCCGATGCCGATGCTGTTTTCGATCGAGAGGTGGTTATCGACGCTCGCGATATTGCACCGCAGGTCACCTGGGGAACGTCACCGGAAATGGTTTGTGCCATCAATGAATGCATACCTGATCCGGCCAGCGAGGCCGACCCGATAAAGGCCGGAGGCATGCAGGCCGCCCTGGATTACATGGGCCTGAAAGCTAACACGCCGTTTGACCAGGTCTCCATCGACAAGATTTT
>CALZHS010000084.1 GCA_945787265.1 uncultured Gammaproteobacteria bacterium
GGGATTAGCACGGCTATCGAAACAACTCGTTACGGAACCAATCTCGGGGTTGGTTACGCGGTACCGATTAACCTGGTGAAAGAGGTGGTTGCGGAGCTGCGCCAGGGGCCTCCGAGTTGGGGCGATGCGGGCTTTAGTGACATTGTCAGTGCGCTGACGCCGGATGAAGCAGAGGTCTTTGACGTTCCCGGTGGCGGCGGTGCGCTGGTCGTGACCAGCACGCCTGAAGAAGGTCCAAGTGCAGGTCGAATTTTCGCGCATGATGTCATTTTTGGCGTTAATGGTTCGAGTGTGATCGATACCGAACAGGTCGTCCGCATGATCGAGCAGTATCGCGTAGGCGAGAACCTAGAACTGGCACTGATCCGCGATGGTGAACAGCACACGATTGATATTACTCTCGGTGAAGGCTGGACAGCCGACGCTGTTCCGGAACCCGACAAGTACGACGGCTACCTGGGCATGACGCTAGAGATGTGGGATGCCGAGGAAGGTGACCGTGCAATGTTCAAGCGTCCGGTCATAACCAAGGTGCACAGTATGGGGCCGGCTCATAAAGCGCATATCGCGAGCTCGCAAAAATCGATTGTTATCAACGGCCCCTACGTTATTCCCTATCTGCTCGATGTCAAAACGGTAATTGGCGTGGCCTACAAGGGAGAGTTCCATAGCGTTGAAACGGTGGATGATGTCGAGAAGTTTGCGACCGAGGCCTACAAGACCGGGAATCCACTGTTGCTGGAAATCGAATTCTGGGCGCGTACCAATCCGCGCGATCACAAGACTACGCTGCAGCATGCGCGCACCTCGTTTTACAAATTGCTGCCTCAGCGTGCGTTCGCCGATCACCCGGATATGCAGTTCAGTGAAGTTCGCGAACGCGAAATGTCGCGGCAACACTATCGATTTACCGAAGCGCGCGACAGAAATATCACCAAGCTTTGAAATCAGGTAACGGGTGCACCACCTTCGCGGCTGCGCCGATCAATAAAGGCTTCTAGTTCTTCACGGCGTGCCTCGTCCAGTGGCGGTGCTTCAAACGCCTGCAGGATTTGCTTCCAGATGCCGTTGGCGCGCTGCGTGGCGGTCTTGCCACCGCTGTCGGTCCATTGGCCAAAATTACTCCAGTCTGATACCAGCGGTTCATAAAACGCGGTTTGATAGCGATCCATGGTGTGCTCGCAACCGAAGAAATGACTGCCGGGTTCGACACTGGCAATGGCCTCGTAGGCGAGTTCCGCAGGGTCGCTATTAAGCGGTTCGAAAATCTCCGCGAAGATTTGCAGCATTTCGATATCGAGTATGAATTTTTCCATCGAGCCGGTGAGACCGCCTTCCAGCCAGCCAGCCGCGTGCACCATCATGTTGACGCCGCCGAGCACGCTGCCCCAGGCCGACATCAGGTATTCATAGACTGCCTGTTCATCCGGGGCATTGGACGCGGTGGCCGCGGAGCCTCTCCACGGCAGACCGATATGTCGAGCCAGCTGGCCGGCACCGAATGCGGCCTGCACGAACTCCGGCGTGCCGAAAGCAGGGGAGCCTGATTTCATATCGACATTCGAGGTAAAGGAACCGTAAATGACCGGTGCACCGGGACGCACCGTCTGCGACAGTGTGATTCCAGCCAGCGCCTCGGCATGCTGCAGCACCAGTGCCCCGGGCATGGTTACCGGGGCCATCGCACCGGCGAGCGTGAACGGGGTGATTACCGATACCTGGCCGGCCTTCGCAAAATCGATAATGCCCTGGCAGTGATTACCGATACCTGGCCGACCTTCGCAAAATCGATAATGCCCTGGCACATCGGTACGTCGAGCTGGCGTGGCGAGTTGGTATTGATGATGGTATAGCACCAGGGCTTCGCCACGAATTCCGCCTCGCTGAGACCATGGGCGATACGAGTCATTGCGAATGCGTCTTCAACCTGTTCCGAACCCCGCGAGTAAATAAAGAACGGCTTCTGGCTCAGGGTGAGCTGACTCTCGGTAACCCGGTAGTGGCGCAGGTGTACCGGGATGTCCTGTGACTCGACGTTCGGCGACTGCAGGTGGATCACGTCGAAGTGTTCGCACAGCTTGATGATGTTGCGCGTGTCCTCGAGGGTCGCCGGGCGCTTGCCGTGGTCGAGGTCGGAAATATGCGGTGCGCCGCCAACCGAGACGAAATTTATATTGTCACCGCCCATGCTGACATCGAAGCCCGGTGTCCTGCCATGAATTACGAACTCACCCGGCGCGGAGTCGAGGGACGCCCTGACCAGCTCGCGGTCAATTTTGACCATCTGGGTCGCTTCGTCAACGCTGGCACCGGCCTGTTTGAAGTACTGTCTAGCCGTGTCATTCAGTACCTTGATCCCGAGTTCTTCGATCACGCGCAATGCCGTATCGTGGATCGCTTCGAGCCGGTCGTCGCTAAAGGCAGGCTGCCGGAGCAGGGGATTTTTCAGGTTGCGGTAATTAACCTTGCGCCGATGCGAGGTATCGGCCACGCCATGATGCCGTCTTCCCCTGGGTCTTCTGCTCACGTTAGATTGTCTCCATAGGTTTCGAGAATGTAGTTACGAAAGTTTTTAGCATCCGACGGTAGCAGTTGCCGACCCGTAAAACACTCGAAATAGGCTTCGGTATAACTCAGCCTGGTTGCCAGGGTTTCCCTTACTTCGAGTGCGTAAAATCCGATCTGGGAAAAGTAGAGCACGCGCGCGCGAATCAGGGCCTCCGGCATTGCATAACCGAAGCGGGTGAAAAATTCGCGCAGCGACGTGATCCTGGCTTCATCCTCGATATCCACCATGCTGCGAACGGTATCTGAGCGCCGCGCCCATTCCCGCAATGCGAGGTCGAGCCTTGGATCGAACAGGGTGGCATCGATGCAGGTTTCAAAAAATCGAAAAATTCCCTCTGCCAGGCTGGAAGCATTACCGACCGATTCGGTTATGGCACTGGTGTTCTTGTCCTTCCAGTAACTTACCAGTGCATCGATCAGGTCTTCCCGGTTCTCGAAGTGCCAGTAAAAGCTGCCGCGGGTTACGCCGAGATCCTGGGCCAGTCGGGTTATGCGAACCGCATCGATACCTTCTGCCACGAAAATCTCGAGCGCTTTCAGCAACCAGTCGATCCGCTGCAGCTGTTTGCGTTCCGGACTCGTGATACCGCGACTGGCGATTTCTGCGAGCAGGCTTGCGTCTGACATTATTGATTCCATACATGTATGTATGTTTAAATATACACAACTGTATGTTTATTGCAATATGAGAAATCGATATGGCGAGCGAAAAAGCGCCGGTGCGTTTAGAGCGTTTCGATGAGCTTAGGTTTGCGCCGCGTTTCGAGTACGGCGAGATGGCCGAGGTATCGGGGATTTGTGGCGCTGAAGATGGCACCGAGCTGGGAACCGGTTGGGGCAAGCTGACTCATGCGCGCATTCCGTGGACCATCAAGTATGACGAAGTGCTGACCGTGTTCGAAGGCGTGCTCAAACTGCATGCGAACGGTGAGGTGCACGAACTCAAACCGCGGGACTGTATCTGGTTGCCGAAAGGCACCGAAGTGATCTATGAAGCCGAGTCGGCTTTGATTCATTTTGCGATACACCCGTCGAACTGGCATGAAGTCGAATGAGTAGCAAACAGGTTTCTCACCTGCCGGTTAACGACAATACGAATGGCTGGAGTCACATCCTGCCGCCGCGAACCCCCCATCCGGCACTGGCTGGAAATCAAAAGTTCGACTGGGCTGTTATCGGTGCCGGTTACGCAGGCCTGGCCGCGGCGAGACGACTCGCCGAAAATCGTTCCGAAGACAGGATCGCATTGCTGGATGCCGGTGAAGTCGGGGAGAATGCATCCGGGCGCAATTCGGGTTTCGCGATCGACCTGCCCCACGTGGTCGGCAGTTCGATGGACGAACTGGAGGGTTCGCATCGTTACATGGCGCTGGCGCGTACCGCGATTGCATACCACGAAACGCAGATCGATCGCTATGGCATCGATTGCGACTGGAGCCAGCCGGGTAAGTACCAGACCGCGAGCTCGGAGCAGGGCGTGCGCGATATGCTCGAACCTTTCGCGCGCGAACTCGAGGCGCTGAATGAGCCGTTCACGTGGATTGAAAAAGCGGATCTCGATAAGCGGCTGGGCACGACGCATTTTAAAGCCGCGGTATATACCCCGGGTTGCCGGCTGTTGAATCCGGCGGCGCTGGTGCGCGGTCTTGCCGATAACATGCCTGCAAACGTGACGGTTTATGAAAACACACCGGTTACGGCCCTGGACATGGACAAAGGCATCAGGATTACATCGCCTGCAGGCAAGATCGAAGCAAGGCAGTTAATTCTCGGGGTTAATGCTTTCGCGGAGAAGTTCGGATTTTTCCAGCGTCGCCTGCTGCCGTTTGCGGCCAATGCCAGCCTGAGTCGGCAACTGACCGCCACCGAACGTGAGGCCATCGGTTGTGAGGACAACTGGGGCGTGACGCCGGCAAACGCATTTGCGTCGATCACGATGCGCTTTACCAATGACCACCGCATCCTGATCCGTAACAACATTTACTATAACCCGTCGATGCGGGAGGCGGCTTCGTACCAGGCTGAGATTGCCCGCCGCCATAAAAGGCTGTTCGACGAACGTTTCCCGATGCTGCCCGAGGTCAACATGGAGTACACCTGGACCGGTTATATCTGCCTGTCGCAAAATGGTTCGCCGGGTTTTGGCCAGCTTGCGGATAATGTCTATACCTCGGTGTGTCAGAACGCGGTCGGTGTCACCAGGGGGACCGCGGGCGGTATGCTTGCTGCCGACATGGCCTGCGGGATCGACAACGAATTGATTGGTTACATGCAAAGCCTGGGTGAACCCAACCTGTTGCCAATTCGTCCTTTGCTGGGCATCGGCGTCAGGGCCCGCCTGGCCTGGGAACTGTGGAAGGCCCGCAAAGAGGTTTAGTCTTGTCAGCGCTTTAAAATCCGCTGTTAAACATTTGCTTTTCAACGTGGTTTGCTTCGATTACTCTCTGGCGGCAGATTTGTTTCAGAGTAGAAAACGAATGTCCGAAGTAATTGCGGTCAGGCTCGAGAAGACCAGTATCAGCTATGTACAGGGGGTCATCCTGGTCCTGATGGCGGGGGTTTTCTGGTCGTCGATGGGACTCGGCGTTCGAATGATCGAGCAGGCCAATGTCTGGCAGATTCTGTTTTTCCGTTCGATCGCGCTGTCGACCTTCCTGTTTTGTATCATTAGCGTCCGCTCTGGCTACCGGCCTGTTGCGGTGATCAGGAAGTCCGGAATTGCCGGTATCATCGGCGGTATCGGACTGGTGTTTGCCTTTGCCGGCGGCATCTACGCGATTCAGACCACGACGGTGGCGAACGCGATGTTCCTGTTTGCCTCGGCGCCTTTCCTGGCGGCGGTGCTCGGCTGGATAATTCTGCGCGAACAGGTGCGCAAGGCAACCTGGTTGGCGATGATTTTCGCGTGCATCGGTATTGCCGTCATGGTCATCGACGGTATCTCCGCCGGACAGGCGGCGGGTAACCTGAGTGCCTTGCTGTCCGCGCTCGGATTTGCCGTGTTCACGATCGCGTTGCGCTGGGGCAAGCTCGAGGACATGCTGCCGGCCGTGTTCCTGGCGGGCATTTTTGCGATGATTACCGCGGCCGTGGTTTGCGAAGTGCAGGGTCACGGTTTTACGGTGCCGCGCAATGATATTGGAATCGCGGTCGCGTTGGGCGTTTTCCAGGTGGGCCTGGGCCTGACGGTTTATACCCTTGGGTCGCGCGTGGTGCCGGCGGCTGAGCTCGCGCTGTTATCGATGACCGAGGTGTTGCTGGGCCCGCTCTGGGTATGGCTTTTCCTCGGTGAAACCGCGAGCCTCTATTCGCTGGGAGGCGGCCTGATCCTGATGCTCGCGATCGCCGGTAATGCGCTCAGTGGTCTGCGTCGCAAACCGGTTCCGGTTATCTGATGGCTGCAAATCACTTATTCGATGGCCTGCTGTGCGGTCGCGAAAACGATCCCCGCCGGTTGCTTGATGTGCCTGGTGCGCGAGACTGGTCCTATGCGGAGCTGGTGGAACTCTCCGGCAGGCTCGCCCATCTACTGCTGGAGCAGAATGTCAAACCCGGGGATCGCATCGCGGTGCAGGTTCAGAAATCGGCGCAGGCGATCGCGCTTTACCTGGCGACGATTCGCGCCGGCGCGGTGTTCCTGCCGCTGAACACCGCCTATACCCGGGTTGAAGTTGGGTACTTTCTGCAAGACGCGGAGCCCGCAGTTTTTGTTTGCGCCAGCGCGCGCGAGGCAGAATTCAACGATATCGGGGCCCGGGTGTTGACGCTTGACGGCGACGGTAGCGGCAGCCTGCTGCAGGCTGCTGGGGACATGCCGGTGGCGTTTGATAACGTCGCGCGAGCACCGCGAGACCTCGCCGCGATTCTATATACCTCGGGCACTACCGGCTTGTCCAAGGGCGCAATGTTAAGCCACGATAACCTGCTGTCGAATGCACTGACGCTGGTCGATTACTGGCGTTTTACCGCTGACGACGCGTTGCTGCACGCTCTGCCCATTTTTCACACCCACGGCCTGTTTGTCGCCACCAACGTGATCCTCATTGCTGGGGCGTCGATGATTTTTCTGCCGCGGTTTGATCTGGAGCAGATGATCGAGCAGTTGCCAGCTGCGAATACCCTGATGGGAGTGCCGACCTTCTATACGCGGCTGCTGGCGGACAAGCGTTTCAATCGTGGGCTGGTCGCACATATGCGCCTGTTCGTCTCGGGCAGTGCGCCGATGCTTGCCGAAACCCACGTCCAGTTCGAGGAGCGTACCGGGCATCGAATCCTGGAACGTTATGGCATGACCGAAACCAACATGAATACCTCCAATCCCTATGACGGCGAACGTCGTGTCGGCAGCGTCGGGTTTCCGTTACCAGGGGTCGAAATCAGGATTACCGATCCGGAGAGTGGCGACGAGTTGCCGCCCGGTGAAACCGGCATGATCGAAGTGCGCGGTCCGAATGTTTTCCTGGGCTACTGGCGCAAGCCGGAAAAGACTGCCCTGGAACTGCGCAGCAACGGCTTCTTCATCAGCGGTGACCTCGGCAAGATCGATGCCGATGGTTACCTGCATATACTCGGGCGCGAGAAGGACCTTATTATATCCGGCGGTTACAATATCTACCCGAAGCAGATCGAAACCGAAATCGACGCTCTCGACGGTGTGCTCGAATCGGCGGTGTTCGGAATCCCGGATGCCGACCTGGGCGAAGCCGTCGCTGCCGCGGTGGTTCCCGTGGCCGACGTCGAGCTCGATTCAGAGCAACTGCTCAAGTCGCTGGCACCGGTGCTGGCAAGATTCAAGCTGCCGCGCCGGGTGTTCATAATCGATGAACTGCCGCGCAACGCGATGGGCAAGGTGCAGAAAAATATCCTGCGTGACAGCCATGGTTGAACTGATCAGCAAAAGCGCCTGCGAAATCGTTGGGTTGTTAAAGAGTGGTGAAATCAGCACTGACGATACGCTTGATGCGCTGGAAACGCAGATCAAAAAAATTGACTCGAAGGTCAACGCGTTGCCGACGCTTTGTTTTGAACGCGCCCGCGATGCGGCCCAACGGTGCGATCGTAAAGATTCGGTGCTGGCTGGAATCCCGATCGCGATCAAGGACCTGACGGACGTCGCCGGGGTGAGAACCACCTATGGTTCGAAGCTCTTCGAAAACCACGTACCTGAACAATCCGATATCATGGTCGAACGGCTTGAAGCCAATGGCGGCATTATATACGCCAAGTCAAATACTCCCGAGTTCGGTACTGGCGGCAATACCTTTAATGATGTATTTGGTGCGACTCGCAATCCCCATGACTTAACGCGCAGCGCGGGCGGTTCTTCCGGTGGCGCGGCGGCGGCACTGGCAAGCGGTAGTGCCTGGCTCGCGCAGGGTTCGGATCTCGGTGGATCCTTGCGCACTCCGGCCGCATTTTGCGGGGTCACCAGCTTGCGCCCGTCGCCGGGATTGATTGCGACGAATCCTGGCATGCAGCCGTTCAATACCTACTCACAAAAGGGTCCGATGGCGCGCGGTGTCGCAGATCTTGCCCTTTTCGCCGATGCGATGGCCGGTCCGAGCCCGCTCGCGGGGTTGTCCAAGCCCCACGTCATTGATGAATTTCGAAATGCTGCAGGACGGCCAGCGAAGCCGGTAAAAATAGCCGCTAGCGTGAATCTTGGTTTAACCCAGGTCACACCCGAGGTGGTCGCTGTCTTTGACGAAGCAATTGTCAAACTCGAGCGGGAACAGATTGGTATCGAAGACGCGCACCCCGATCTCGGCATGATGGATGCCGCGTTCGACGTACCGCGTGCGCTCGACTACGCGCAGTCGTTTGGCGCCGATCTTGCCAATACCCGTGATATTTTCAAACCCGAAGTTGTCTGGAACATCGAGAAAGGTCTTGGTCTCGGCGCGGACGAGATCCGCCAGTCAATGGATGCCCAGGGGCAGGTGTTCGTCAACGCCTCGCAATTCATGCAGGACTATGACCTGCTGATCTGCCCGGCAACGATCCTGCCCGCCTACCCGGTTGAAGAACGCTACCCCGGGTTCTCCGAAGGACTCGGGTACCCCGAATACTATCGCTGGCTCAGGATTTGCTGCGCGATCACCACCACGACGCTGCCGGTAATTACGCTGCCCTGCGGCAAAACGGAAGCAGGTCTGCCGATCGGCCTGCAGATCA
>CALZHS010000085.1 GCA_945787265.1 uncultured Gammaproteobacteria bacterium
CCATTATCTCGCCCAACGACTTCCTGCCACCGGCGGAACGCTACAACCTGATCGAACGCATCGACAGCTGGGTCGTGGGTAGCGTTATCGCGTGGTTGGAAGAGCACCAGGAAAAGGTGGGTGAGGTGATGTTTTCGGTTAACCTTTCGGGGCGCAGTATCGGTTCGCAGACTTTCCATAATTTCCTGCATGAAAGCCTGGTCGAAAGCAGTATCGACAAGACTTCGTTGTGTTTTGAAATTACCGAAACCGCGGTCGTGGATAATGTCGAGCGTTCGGTCGAATTCATTAATTCGATTAAAAAACTCGGCGCCAAGTTTTCGCTTGACGATTTTGGTACCGGGCTATCCTCGTTCAGCTATCTCAAGCAGTTCCCGGTGGACTACCTGAAAATTGACGGCGAGTTCGTGCGCGATATTCTTGAAGATGACAAAAGTTTCGTTTTCGTGCGTTCGATGACCGAGGTAGGGCACGCCCTGGACATGGAAGTGATCGCTGAATTCGTCGAGTCTGATACGATGTTCGATAAGTTGCGCGAGGCCAATGTTGACTACATCCAGGGTTACACCGTCGGCAAACCGGTAGCGATTCAAACCTTGCTGGAGCAGCTCGATAGTCCCGATTCAAAAAAGGCTGGATAAACGACGGTCGCTCAGGAACGCTTGCCGAAATTGATCGATTTCACGCGGGGTGAAAGATTGATTTCATCGAAGACGATGTCTTCGCTCGATTGCATAATCTGCCAGATCACTGCGGCGACGTCGTTCACCGCAATCGCATTTTCTGATTCCGGCCCAGGTTCGAATGACAGGTTGTCAAAGAAAGGGCTGCGCACCATACCAGGATTCACCAGGCTAACCTGGATGCCGTCGCTGCTGCAGTCCTCGCGCAGAGACAGGCAAAAGCCGCGCAGGCCGTACTTGCTGGCGCAGTAAAGCGCCCCCTTGCTGCCCGCAGTCAGTGCCGATTCTGAGCCGATGAAAATAAGGCGCCCCTTGCCTCGACGCCGAAATGCAGGCACCAGGCTGCGGCAAATCACGATTGCACTGGTCAGGTTCAAACGAATCGAAGTTTCTATCTGGGCAATTGAAAATTGTTCGATCGATCCAAAATGGCCCTGTCCGGCGGCATGAACAAAACAGTCGATCGGGTGAGTGTCGAGCACTTTTTTTATCTCTGCATGCAGACGCTCCAGGTCAGCAAGGTCAAGCGCTATGGCGCTGAAGCTGTCGTGTTCGAGCTCGGCTACCCGGCCACGGCGACTCAGGCCGATAACCTGGTAGCCCTCGTCCAGTAACAGTCTTGCAGTCGCCAATCCGATACCGGAGCTGGCACCGGTGATCAATGCGGTCCTGGTCTCAGCCATGCCATTCGCAAGGGTGGTAGCATTGACGGGGAATATACTTCAACAGCTGGAGTTCGCAGTACTCGATCATTTCCTGCTCGCGTTCATGCGGATAACTGATGATACCATTGTCGAGCGTCATTTCCTGCGCGAACAGGGGTTCTTCCGGGTAGAGTCGCGCAACCTTGCGGAAGTGATCGCGGGTTAAACGAAAATTGCCGAGGCTTACCGAGTGCAGCTTTTGTGGGTCGATGGTGTCAAAAACCTGGTCCAGCAGTTTGACGAATGCAGTCTGGTAATCCTTATGATAAACCACGGGATCAAAACGCAGCCCGACGGTCCAGCCGGCATCGACCAGTCGCCGCATGGCGCCGATACGTTTTGCGATCGACGGCACGCCATGTTCGAGCTTCTGGTGGCTGACAGGGTCGGTGAAACTAAACGCGGTCACGATGCGTTTGCAGGGTTCGAGTTTAAGCATCGATCGGACCTGGGTGCTCTTGGTTCGCAGTTCCATCCACGCGTTGTCAACCGACGTCACCAGGGGCAGGAAATAGTCGGTAAAGCGCGACATGGGTTCGTTCGCAAGACTGTCGCAGTCATACCCCGAGTAAAACCACACCGCCTGTTCTGGATGTCGTGCGGCAACCTGCCTGATCTGTTCACCGAAGTCCTCGTAGTTGACAAACAGTATCTGATGCGCGGACTGGTACATGCCTTGCAGAAAACAGTACCGGCAATCGTAGATACAGTTGAGCATGTGCGAAAAATAATAATTGTGAGGGCCGCCGAGTCCATAGCCCTCCGGTGCCGCCAGCACATGGCCCTTGTTCTTGCGCGCGATTATGAGGGCAGGATTTTTTTTCTGCAGGCGGAAGTTCTGAGCGCGTGGATTGAAGACCTCGCCATACTGTTCGATTTCGATTATGGGCAGGTTGCGCATGCGCTCGAGTATTTTCCGGGTCCTGGGATGGTCGCGGACTTCGGATTCGATATAGATACTGCTCACCATCGTCAAAGCCCTTCACTATCCTGGTAGCCAAGCTGCTCCAGGGCATTGATGATGGCCGTGGCGGAACGATAGTCCTTAAGTTCGTGTAATATTTTTTCCGAGCTCATGTCCCGATTCATCAGGTAGCGCCATAATACGCGTAGCCGGTTCCTCTGGGTCTGGCTGAAATGGGCCATCGCTTTCAGCTGTTGCCAGGATTCGGTGGTAATTGCGAGTTCGGCAACTTCACCGTTGAGCGCGACCAGGTCGCCCGCCTGCCGGTTGATTGACTCGATATTCTGATGGATCAGGTCGCTTACCTGTTGCCGGTTTTTGCCGGTTTTCTGGTGCAGATTGTCGCTGACAATCTTGATAGATTGTGTCAACTCGGCGCTACTAAAGCGCAATGCACTATACATGAATCCGCTGGCTTCCATATCAAACAGGATTTCGTGCCGGTAATCGTCGCCGGGCTGACTCAGCGTCAGGCACGGACTGCCCGGTAATACCGGACGCCCGCAGGCAACGGGATAAAAACGCTGTCCAGTGTCGGCATCGATTACCTGGTTAAGTGAAAATGCCGAACCGATCGGGTGTTCTGCACTACCGGCAATGCCCAGGTTGATCCACGCGATCGAGGCCTCATCGTGATACCTGGCCGCAATCCAGGCGCATGCCGCGGCGCTGGCGATTTTGCCGATACCGCTGATGATACAAAGCGTGTTGTCGCCGCGATAAAGTTCGAAGGCGTTATCATCGTGCGATTTCTTCAAGCGGTAATAATCGATAATCGGCTTGGCTTCGCAGTGCAATGCGCAGACCCAGATTAACATTGCGTCACCCGTTCCCGACACCAGGTGTCGCGCAGCGTGACAAACTCGTCGATAACGGCCCGGTTGCGATGCTTGACTGCGCCCTTGATCAGGATATCCAGCTTGCCAAGCAAGGTCGCCTCGGCGGCGCGGTAATACTCGGGTTCCAGTGACGATGATTTCAGCAGTCGGTAAAGTGCGCGAATACGAAAACGATCCATCGCAGGGTGTTGCCTTGAGAGCTGGTCCTGGTGTCCCCCGTACTTGGTGATTAGCGCCTTGTCGATATAGTGGACGGGGTACTGGTGACACAATCGCAGCCATAAGTCATAGTCCTCGCAGGCCGGCAGATTTTCGTCAAACATGCCAACCGATTGCAGCGCTGTTTTGCTGATCACCGAAGCCGAGGGCGATATCGCACACAGGGGCAGGCAGTTCTCGAAGATCCAGCCCCCGCTCTTGCGGTGTTTGTGCTTCGGATTGACGCGAATCCCGTGGCGGATCCAGATTTCGTCGGAGTGATACAGCACGTAATCCGGCTGCTGTTGCCATGCTTTGCGCACTAGCTCAATTTTTTGCGGCATCCAGCTGTCGTCGGAATCCAGCAACGCGATCCATTCGAACTGCGCGGCAACGATGCCACGATTGCGGGCGGCGCTGACGCCGCGATTCGGCTGGCGAAGAATTTTAACCCGGGGGAACTGCCGATCGACCATATCGCTGCTGCCATCGGTCGAGCCATCATCGACAAGGATAACTTCGTCAACCGCCGAGGTCTGATCAAACACCGACTGCAATGCCCGCGCGAGCGTGGGTCTGCGATTGTAGCTCGGAATAACGACGGAAATACGCATGGCTGCCGGTGGCAGTGCCCGCCTAGTGCTCTATCAATATGATAATTGCGAGTTCAGTTAGCTTGTCAACGTTCACGGCAAGGCGCACCTCGCAGGCAATGGCCCATCCCTTGTCAAGAGGCGCAACGCAGTCCGTGGGCGTTGACAAGCTAACCCAGAGGGCGCTCCTATGGTGTCCCGCGGCTGCGTTGCAGTGCTCGGTAAGGGAATGACCCTTGCCTTCGCACTGCGTCTTGCTGCGAAACACCATAGGAACGCTGAATCCGTAATTATCATATTGATAGAGCACTAAGTTTTCTGCGGAATAGTTGCTTGCCCCGGGAAGCTGGTAACGGTCGAGCCGTCATTGTCCAGGATACGGTTCTTGCCGCTGCGATCGACTTCATCGATGCGAATCACCGCGAAGTGCGGCACATAGGTATGTTTCACATTGCCAAATTCGTGCTTGAGCTTCTCCTCGGCGGGATCAATCAGGAGTTTGGAATGCTCACCGAATATAATTTCCCCGATCTCGATAAAGCCCGCCATCTGCGACTGGCCGACTTCATGCGCATAGAGCTCATAAATCTTGTTGTTGTTATGAAACTGGATGCGAAAAGTGGATTTTTTTGTCTTCGTCATGACGACAAACTAGTCCGACTGCATTAACGCGTCAAGCTCACCATCCATGTGCAGCTCGGTGAGCTCGTTAAAACCGCCAATCGGTTCACCATCGATAACAATTTGCGGCACCGTGCGCGCGCCCTCGGTCACTTCGGCGAATTGTTTCATTGCTGCCTGGTCCTGGTCGATGCGGACTTCGTCAAACTCGATCTTCCATTTGTCGAGCAAGGCCTTGACATTGGTGCAATAAGGGCAGTTAGCGGTGCTGTAAACGGTAACTCGGGACATGAGGGTTTAGCCGTGAAAACTGACCGCTAATTCTACTACAGAAACGAAGCGCTGCCATAGTATCCGGCGCCAGCCGTCGCGTATTGACGATCCTGTCTTTAAACCGCCTGTCTCAGGACCCGTTGCCGATTGTCTGTACCAGCACCCAGGGCTTGACGACAACGGCCCACAGCGAGGCGTTACTGGCTACCCAGTTCCTGGCGTCATCATCAGTCACTGGAAAAACCTGCATTTTCTCGGTCCAGATCTTCACCTTCTCGATATCGTCCTCCTGTAACGCGAAGGCAACGTCAACCAGGTCGAGTTCGGAGGTAACCTGCATGACTTTGCCGGCTGCGAAAAAACGCTGCAGGTCCAGCCACGGGATTTTTGCAGTTTCACTGATTATCTTGGCGCGCTTGAGCTCGCGGTCCTGCCGCAGTAATTCCTCGATCACGCAACCGACTTGATGATTTCGACGCCTTCCAATGGAGTCGTCTGAATGGTATCGCGAATCGTGAAAATCGCCTCTTTTCGAGGATAATGCTTGCGCCACGCGATCGCGACGGTGCGGTGGGGCGAGGGTTTGGCGAACGGTTTGACCTCGATCAGGGATTCATTTTTCCGATTGTGCAAAATACTGCTGCGCGGCAATACCGTGATGCCCGTGCCGGCTGCCACCATATGGCGCATGGTTTCGAGTGACCCACCCTCGAGGGTGCGGGTCAGTTCACTGTCGCCCGACATGCAGTCAGGACAGGCTTTAATAACCTGGTCGCGGAAGCAATGTCCCGCACCCAGCAACATTAAATCCTGCGATGCCAGGTCTCCCGGTTGAATCCTGTCGCGGTCCTTCCATTCATGATTTGGCGGTAGCGCGACGATAAAGGGTTCGTCGTAAAGCGGCGCCGTCTCGATCCCGGGTTCGTCGAACGGGTAAGAAATGATAATGGCGTCCAGCGACCCCTGCTTGAGCGACTGCGACAGATTCGCGGTAAAGTTTTCTTCGATGATCAGTTTCAATTTGGGCGCAATTTTGCGCAGCTTGGGAATCAGGCTGGGCAACAGGTAAGGGCCGATGGTATAGATAACACCGAGCTTGAACTGGCCCGCTAATGGATCCTTTCCCTGCTGTGCAATCTCCCTCAGGATCTGGGCTTCCTGCAGCACGATGTAGGCCTGGTTAATCACCTGCTGTCCGATTTCGGTGATGCGAATTTCATTTTTTGAACTGCGCTCAAAAAGACGCACATCGAGTTCTTCTTCGAGTTTCTTTATCGCGATGCTTAGGGTAGGCTGGCTGACGAAGCAGGCCTGCGCCGCTTTCCCGAAATGATTTTTCTGGGATACAGCGACGATGTATCGAAGTTCTGTTAATGTCATTTATAGATAAAATTTATTAAATCTTACGATAGATTTTGCATAAACTCATCGTGTTTGCAATCAATTATTGCTATGAGAAAAATTCTACTCAAATTCCTGACGATCGAGCGTATCGAGACCAGCCCGGTGGATATCGAGCACGCACTGCAGGTTGCGACCGCGGTGTTGCTGGTCGAGGTTACGCGTGCCGATTTCATTGTTGATGCCTCGGAAAAACTCAAGCTCCGAGAATTACTCGAGCGGCAATTTGACCTCTCCGAACAGGAACTGGAAGCGTTGCTGGAGGAAGCGGAGCTTGACGCTGATCGCATGGTTTCCCTGCAGCACGTTACCCGCTTACTCAATGAACACTACGATCACGCCATGAAAGTGCGGGTTGTCGAAATGATGTGGCAGCTGGTCTACGCCGATGGCGAAAAGGATCATTACGAAGAGCACCTGATACGGCAGGTTGCCGATTTGCTTTACCTGTCGCACGGTGAATTCATTCAGGCCCGGCACAAGGCCGAGGTTGGCATCGATCGTTAGAAACTGCCGAGAACTATAATCGGCGGCACGATCAGCATTTTTGCAACCAGTATCAGCAGGGTGCCAAACAGGGGCGACAGGTCGAGTCCGCCGATCGGTGGGATTAATTTACGAATGGGCTTGAGAACCGGTTCCGCCAGCTTGTTTACGAGTCCGATTACCGGATTGTATTGACCCGGGCTGATCCAGCTTAGAATGACCTTGATAATGACCGCGACCAGAAAAACGGTCAGCACCAGTGCAACCAGGTCGGCGATGCATAATACCAGCAGTCCACCATAGCTGACGCCTTCGA
>CALZHS010000086.1 GCA_945787265.1 uncultured Gammaproteobacteria bacterium
GTTCTACCAGCTCAAGCATCGGTGCCTTGTGCGTCACCAGCAGCAGGGTCCTGTCGCGGGTGTATTCAAAGATCCGTTTCTTGACGATGGATTCCGTTGTGTTATCGAAACTGTTGGTTGGTTCATCGAGAATCAGGAGCGGCTCGTTCAATAGCACGGCCCTGCCAAGAGCGATAGCCTGCCTTTGGCCACCCGACAGAAACCCGCCATCCTCGCCGACCTGGGTATCAAAACCCTGTGGTAACTGGTTAACGAAGAGGTCTACGCCGCTGATGGCTGCTGCCTGGAGGAGCTTTTCATCGTTAACCTGCAAATCCTTGTAGGCAATATTTTCTCGAATCGTACCGCGTAATAATTCAATGTCCTGCGACAGGTAACCGATATTTCTGCGCAGGTCAGCCGGGTCTATCTGGTTGATGTCGATATTGTCGATTGCAATCGAGCCACTATCTGCCTGGTAAAGACCGATGATCAGTTTCATCAGGGTGGTCTTTCCGGAGCCCACCTTGCCGATGATACCGACATGTTCACCGGCCTTGATTTTTATCGAAACGCCCGCCAATGATTTCTTGGGAGATTCGGGATAACTGAAATCCACCTCTTTGAAGTTGACTGCACCTTCAAAGCCAGGACGACGCACATAAGACTTGCCGTCGGGTCTCTCGACCGATTTCTGCATTAGTTCATCAAGAGAACTAAATGCCGTGCGGGTCTGCTCATAGCTGGTAATCAATGCGGCAATCTGGCCCATTGGCGCCACCGCTCGCGATGAAAGCATGACGACGGCGATTAACCCACCGAGGCTGAGTTCCAGGTCACTGATTCGGTAGATACCAAACACGATTAAACCAATCGTGTTGAACTGGACCATCAGGTTGGTTACCACGGTGATCGACGACGCCAGCATGCGCGCACGCATCGAACGGTTAGCAATGGTCCCCGAAGACTCTTCCCACACCCACTGTGAATAATTGGCAACGCCGAGTGCTTTCACGGTTTTTATCGAACGCAAGGTCTCGATCAGGTGTGCATTCTTGTTTGCGGTTGCTTCGTAGGTTGCTTCCACGCTGGCTTTTAGCGGCCTGATCAGGATAAAACTGTAGAGCATCAGTAACGCGATGATGATCAAGGGAACCGCGATCATCGGGCCGCCGATGTAGTAGATGACCAACAGGAAAATAATGGCAAAGGGCAGGTCGACAAGGGTCGCGATCGTCGATGCTGTGAAAAAGTTGCGGATACTCTCGAATTCACGCAACTGGCTGGCAAAAGCACCGATGCTTGCCGGCCATTGATTCATTTTCAGGTTGAGCACATGGGAGAAAATAATGGATGACATGATGATGTCGCTTTTCTTTCCGGCGATCTCGAGCAGGTAGTTGCGGACAAAGCGTAAAATCGTGTCAAAAACATAAACCGTGATTATGCCGGCGGCTAACACCCAAAGCGTCGCGATGGCGTCGTTCGGCACTACCTTGTCGTACACGTTCATCGTGAACATCGGGGTCGCCAGTATGAACAAATTGATCAGTACCGACGATAGCAAAACGCTCGCGAAAATGTCCCTGGACTTGGCCAGGGTTCCCCAGAACCAGTGACTGGTATCTTCACTAACTTCCCTGGATTCGCCGGTTTCCTTGCGTAATTCTTTTTTAAGCAGGAATGCATAACCAAGATATTCGTTGCTCAATTGGCTCAACTCGAGCCACTCTTCTCCTTCGCCGATCTCCGGGAAGATGACCTTGGCGCGCTTGTTTTTTCGGTCAATGCTCTCAAGTATGCAGGCATTACCGTTCTTTAGCACCAGGATACAGGGCAGCAGCAGTCTCGACAGCTTGGCAAGGTCGCGATGAATCAGGCGACTGGCAAAACCAGCGCGTGATGCGACCCGTGAAAATAAACCCTTGGGACGGTCAATGCTGAAAAGCTCCGGGCCATCTGCGCCAGGTTCAACCGGCAATCCTGCAATCAAAGCCTCGACGCTGATCGGCCGGTTATGTATCTTGGCGAAGATGACCAGGCACTCGAGCAAAGGGTCGTACTGATGATGAGGGTCAATCATATATGACCTTTAAACTGTGAGCACCAATCGCTGATACGGCTGAATGTGGTCGGGCAGGGCGCAATTCAATAAAGCCGCGAGCTCGTGTTTGAACTGCACATCGAAGGATCATCACTATATTCGCCCCGGGGTGGTAAATCACGCTAGATTGCTTCCGCTTCGGCAAGAAAGTTTCCTTGCATGATATCGATTCCAAGTGATTTTAGTTCATCAAAAACTTCCTGCGAATCGACCGCTACGGCAATGATGCTGATATCCAGTGTATCCGTGATTGTTCTTAGTGCCTGGTAACCGGCCCGCATGTCATTGCGGCTCATCTCGTGTAGTGTTTTAGCATTGATTTTAACGTAGTCAAACTGGCCGGATTGCAACAATTGCAAAGACTGGCCGAGGTCCAGGTTGTCGATTCCAAACTGATGCTGATGTTGCCTGACACGATCAGAAACCTTCCCGCACATGATCGGGTGCTGGTTGAGGACGTGATGGCTGGCTTCGATGCATAAACTGGTAGTGGACTGCTCGAAATCCTGCAGTAATTGATCGAATTCGCTCTGGGCCTCGGCCAGTTCGAAGAACGCGGCGCTCAGATTAATAGCCAGTGGAACTTTCCTATCGATGTCCCGATTCGAGGTAACCAGGCGGAACACCTCCTTATCGATATCCAGAGACATGCCGAGACGTGAAGCCATGGGCATGAATGCCGATGCCGGCACGATCTGATCCTTTTTATTTTTAATTCTGACAAACAGCTCGCGTTGAATTGGAAAGCGTTCGTTGCCAATCGCCAGTTGTCCAACCAGGAAAAGCTGGTTCGATTGCAAAACCGACTCGAGCCAGCTGCGCCATTGCATTTTGCCCTGGGGTAATTCGAGACTGGTCGAGAGCTGTCGTTCAATCGAAAACGGGCCCCGGGTGTCTGCCTGTGACAGGCAGTAGTCGATGCTGGCGAGAATGTTCCCGATCTCGCCACCAATCTCCAGAGCGCAAATACCAGCCAGTAGTTTTACCGCGGATATATGAGGTTCCTTTTGTGATAACGCCTGGAAGTCATCGAATAATTTACGAACAATATCGGAAACCTCGGATTCATCGGCAGCGCTTAAAAAAGCAAACTCGTCCTCGTTAAAGCGTGATATGCGCTCGACGCCATGGTCTGCTTGCGCCTGGCGCAGCAAGTCTGCCAGAATCCGGATTAAATTATCCGAAACCTCGTAGCCTTGCTGATCACGCAATGTCTCGAAATCCACGATCTTGATAATCGCCATGCAACCATGCAATCCTGATTCTTCTGACGTCGATTGCTGTAGCTGGTCAAGCAGGTAACGACGATTCCCCAGGTTTGTCAGCTTGTCGCGGTAGAGAAGTTGTTGGTAGTCGCCCAGGGTCTTTGCCTGGTCATCGAAGATATCCTGGACCTTTGCGACCATCAGGTTCATGGCTTCGACTACCCGTTTCAGCTCGACAGTGGCTGGAATCTTCTCCTGTTGAACAAACCGGTTGTTGTGTATCGCATCGGCCTGTTCTCTGACCCGTTGTAATGGCTCCAGCAGGTATCTAAGCACCACCCAGAGCACCAGCATCGAAACAACGAACAGCAATACAAACCAGCGCAGTGCGGAAACCAGGGCCTGGTACATGGTGCTGTAGGCAAACCCGGGATGAATCTCGAGTTTTAGTTCTCCAAGCTGGCTCCACCCCTTCATGACCCGGGTTGCCCCCCGTGCCGGCTCGAGTGGCACCAGGTGCAGAAACCAGCCAGGCACTCCTGAAATATCCAGGTCCTGGCTTTTCTGATGGATAGTCTGGCCGTCAACCGATACCAGCTCGATTCGCGTATAGTAGCCGCTGTCGAAAACCGCGTTAAACAGGGCTTCAAGCGTGGCCTCATCGTCTCCTTCGGGTAAATTACTGATTGCAATCCCCAGTGTTGTGGCCATGTCCTGTGCCGTCGTCTGTAACTGCCCCTGCTGGAAATTACCGGTGCGAGAGAAATCGTTAAACACGATGATCAATAACAGGATTAAATAAATCGCCGATACCAGCAGGGCTATTTGTTTGAATAATGTCATGGTTGTTCCTTTTGAATATCGGCCATTAGTTTTGTCCACATGCTGTTTTTGATTTTATGGGTGGGTAGCGACTTGCCCAGTCCGGCCGACGCATTGGACAAGAAAAGCGATTTGGCGTTGAAACTGTAAACGGGCAACAAATCCGGTCTTTTGTCGGCGCTGACGATCACTGGATTGTAATTATCCAGGACCTGGGGGATGCTGGTCGGGGTAGGGAAGTAACTCAGTACCATGTGTGCCACGTTCTGCCTCAGGGCCTTCACGTAGGTCAGGTAAAGACGTTCGTCGGGCACGCCCAGCTTGCGTAGCGCAAAATACTTGGCGATAACAAAATCCTCACAGTCGCCCTTGTTCGTGCCGAGGAATTCTGCCGGCGTGGCCCAGTAGTCCTGTTCACCCCAGTGAACCTGATCTTCGGCGTATTCGAATTGATTGAAAAAGCGATTTACTTCGGCCAGTTGTGTTTGAATACCTTGATCCTGAAGTTCAACCAGCAGCTTGTTGATTGCGAGGCCCCGTCGATAAGCCTGATTGGAATAAGCGGTCTTTAAGTGGTTCAGCATATCATTGCTCACCAATGGACCCGCCAGGTGCGTGGCCGGATTTACTAACAGGAATGTTGTAAAGATGAAAACACATCTCTTCTTCACTGCCTGGCCTCGCTGCAACGGGTGCAGGTATTTTCATAAATACCATAACCTTTTAACGCCGGGTAAGATTTATTGAAATACTGGATTGGTTTATACAGGGGAGGCTTCCAAACTCACGTTACTGTCTCCAAGTGTAGACTAAATGGCGCAACCAGGCGCCGCCTTCACTCCCCTTGTTTCCTGGCTTTGAAAATGAATTCACCGCGGCGGTTGATCGCTTTTCCAGCTGCAGTCGAGTTGTCGGCGATGGGCTCGTTTTCCCCCACTCCAATCGCGATAATATCGGCGCTATCGATGCCGTTAGTGATCAGTAAATTTTTCAGCGCTTCAGCTCGTTGTTCGGACAGGGCCTTATTGTATCGGTCCGAGCCAACGTTATCCGTGTGCGTGTAAACCTCGATCATGATGTTGCCCATCCGTTTTACCTGGTCGATGATAGCTTTTACCTTGTTTTTGGACAGGTCAGTCAGCTCGGTCTCATCGTAAATAAAGTTGACCAGGTGAGTCTTTTCAAGGTTTACGAATTCAGATACAGGCACCTTTACCTGCACCGTTGCGGTAGCGGTAACCGTCGCACCCTTATTATCGGTAACGGTGTACTTGAAAGAATCCAGTCCGGTGAAACCCTCGCCGGGTCGGTACACCAGGTTATCGTTGTCATTGAATGCCAGGCGACCGACTTCAGGCTGGCTCGCATCGACAAGTTCCAGAGCATCGGAATCCGGGTCAGAATCGTTCGCAAGCAACTGTGCAGCCGTGATAACCAGTACGCTATTGGATTCCATTTCAAACACATCATCTACCAGAATTGGGGCCGAATTGGGTACAGGTAAAACCGACTCCGGTTGTTCTACTTTCGATGCTATCCCGGTATCAACCTGTTCGTTGCATCCAAACGGATTCACCCGGACATCAGGCAGCGTATTATCACAGTGGTCAAGCGGGTCAACCTCGGCATCTCGATCCTCGTCGTCAGGAAGTGGAAGCGAATCGATCTGGTTAGTGGTCAATCGGGCAATCTTCAAGTTGCCATCTTTTAATTCGAACTCGATAGCGGCGGCTTCAAACAACCTGCCGATACCCTCGTAAACCCGGTAGCGCGCCCCAAGCGAATCGTACTTAGCTTCGGTATATTGATTCCTGGCAGTATTCAGCTCGTTCTCCGCATCGAGCAGGTCGATCAGGTCGCGCTGGCCGATAAAGAATTCCTCTTTGTAGGAATCGACGGTTTGTCCGGCCTTGACGACGTGGGCATTGAGAAATTTAAGTTGCTGGACTAGCAGGTCGTCGGCGGTCCAGGATAACCGCAGGGTATTGATAACCTGCCGCCGTACCCGGGCTGCGAATTCCTTTTGCTCGTAAACGGCACTGATTTTCTTTTGCTGCTCGGCATCGTTTCTGCCACCGCGATAAAAATTATAAGACAGGTTGAGCACAATACTGGTTTCCTCGGTGTTTCCGTCGAGTCCGTCCAGGTCGTCGCCGTATTCGGTGGCAAGGCGCAGATCGAGATTCGGGTATCGCGTTTTCAGCGAACGCCGGTGGTCAGACTGGGCCGCCTCTATATTGCTTTTCGCAACCCGCATGGCGGGATGGTTGGCCAGCGCCTGGTCGATCAGCAAATCCAGGCTCTCCCTGGGTACTGCGGGTAGATCGGGCTGGGTGAGTTGGTAGGGATCGACATAGCGCCCCAGCACCTGGTGCAGCTGTGTCGCCGCATCCTCGAGGTTATTTTGCTGCGCTATCTGGCTTGCCTGGGCCCGGGCTAGTCGTCCCTCGGTTTGCTGCAGCTGCGACAGTCTGCCGACGCCCGAGGAATTGCGATCCCTTATCTGCGCCAGAATTTCCTCGTGGGCCGCGACGTTTTCAATTGCGAGTCGGTACAGCTCCCGCTGCTTGATGACCTCGAGATACGCCTGGATTGCCCGCAGTGCGATATTGTCGGCGGTATCATAGACCTCGAAAAGCGCGGCATCGATCCGGGCCCGGGTCTGCTCGACCTGGTAAGTCGTGTCGTAACCGTTAAAAAGGTTCTGTGTGAGCGCAAGTTCGAGCCGGGTGCTGTCATAGTCAATAGACTGGTTACCGGTAGAAGGTGACTCGGTGTCGTAAAACCCGGTGGAGGCCTGTAGATCAACACTGGGTCGCCAGCCGCTCTCGGCGATATCGCGATCACTGATTACCTGGCGATAGACGTGAATCTTTTCCTTGACTTCCGGGTGGGCGCTGATCGCGTCGACAACCATATTCTGCAGATCGAGCGCCTGCACGGGCGCGACGAAGCACAGCG